>JBATHN010000233.1:0-3199 GCA_049666885.1 Desulfobacterales bacterium | reverse complement strand
GTCTCTTCGGCTCTTATTGCAGCGGCTGTCTCTCAGTTTCTTCAGACCAGTTGCGAACCCATGGTTCCGGCGCTAAAAACTCCCCGGCCGGATGCAGTTCTGAACAATTTGGAAAGAGCCTTTCCCTTTGAGCGCTTCGACAGCTTCTTTACGATTGTGTACCTTACCGTCGATTATTCCACTGGCTCGCTTTTTTACAGCAGTGCCGGGCACCCCCCACCGATCCTAATGGGTCCGGATGTATCTCTGAGGCTCCTCAATCGCCATGGGCCGGTGATCGGGACGGGGCATATTCATTCATTTCTCAGGGAGGAAGTGCCATTGCGAAGCGGAGATAAGGTCATCGTTTATACCGACGGAATTCTCGACTATTCTAATGCCGGAGGCGAACTTTATGGCAAGAAACGCTTGTTTGGAACCCTTCAAAAATACGCCGGCAGTCCCGTCCAGACTCTGATGGAAATGGTTCAAAAATCACTCAAAGATTTCGCCGGCGCGGCAAGCCCTGAAGATGACGCCAGCATTATGGCTATCGAATACGTAGGGTAAGTGTTCGGATGGTCCCGCACATCTATTATTGTAAATACGGAAAATGATGCTCAGCCGTTTATCTCATCATACAATGTCCGGAATTCCTGTGAGACTTTGTGTTGCGGGGCCAAATTTACAATGGGGACCGATTTCTGATGAGACTCGCGAATTTTGACCGAATGGGAGATATGGGATTTTAAAACAGGCAGCCCCTCGTCGGTGAGCTCTGACACGATGGCCTTGGGCAAATTGGCGCGCAGCTGGAAGTTATTGACGATGATGCCTTCTACTGTCAGGTTCTTGTTGTGATCCGCTTGTATTTCACGAACGCGTTCGAGCAGTCGATACAAGGCGCGCCGCGAAAATTCATCGCAATCAAAAGGAATCAGGCATCTGTCAGCGGCAATGAGGGCTGAAAGCGTGTAAAAATTAAACGCCGGCGGCGTGTCGATATAAATCGCATCGTAAACGTCTAATTTGTCAAGGGCATCATTGAGTTTTCCGATTTTATAACGGGATTCCAGACGGTACATAAGTTCGCTCAACTCCTCACCAGACGGCAGAAGATCCAAATCAGGATAGGGCGTGGATTGGATGCAGGCGACAATTCCCTTCGGGAAAAAGGTGACAAACAGACATTCCTTGTAGAAGTCAACGAGGCTGGCCTCGATTTCGGCAGCCTTTGGGCCGATCAGGTATTGGGTGGAATTGGCCTGGGGGTCCATGTCAATCAGTAGGGTCCGTTTTCCGGTCGCAGCGCTCAGGGCAGCCAAGTTGCAAGCTATGGTCGATTTTCCCACACCACCTTTTTGATTAAAAATCACACGCCGCATGTCTTCATCTCCTTTAGGGTCACGGTAAGAAATAATTCCACACGATTGCACCGGATTATGGTGTGTCTACAAGGCACATCCACCTGCGCATATCTGGATACGTGTGGGGGGATGTAACGCAGTAGACGGGCCATAAGACAAGCAAGAGGTGGAATTATTTTTTGCCGGGGCCCTTAAACCGACACGATATGTATCTTTGGGCTCAATGACCCAGCATAATCCGTTGCGCCTTCATCATCATCCCTGCCAATTTGCTGAAAACAGCAGCCCTCCATATAAAAGGCTTTCATGACGGCTGGCAGAGTATGGAAAAACAAGCCAGAAATCAACAGAAATCCAAGCTGGCAGTCAGATGCACCGCGCCATGGGATTTCTGTTGTTTATCGGCAGGGACTGGATATGAGTGCTAAATGCTCATGGCTCTTCAAGCCGCCACGGTGCATGAAAATGACGCACCGGAGCCTGGATGAGCGGTTGAGAAAAGCGACTGACTGTCTGAGTCGCTTACGGGCCCTTAGGCCGGACCCACTGCCCATACTGCATGGGATGGGACGACCTCGGGGAATCACAGTCCACCCCATTCATTTAAAGACGGGACTGGTCCGGGCTTAGAGACCGTTGGCGGCGAGTTTCAGCCGCAACTCGAAACCGGTTATCCGGGCAGAGGCGCCCACCTCATTTTCGAACTAATCGTTTTTGGCCTGCATTTTTTCTATAATGCCGCCCACCAGCGGTTCGTAAATCCGGTACTCGGTTTTTTCGCCCACCAAATCGTCCACCTGGTTTTGAAGCAATCGGCGTTCCTCGCTGTTTAACCACTTGTTCCATTCATCGAGGCTGTTCCAGGTGCTGATGACCAGATACTCGCCGGAACAGTCCAGGCAGCGAAATGTTCGACCCGAAATATACCCCGGTTGGACAGTGGCCAAAGACCGCAGCTTCACAATCAATGGGGCCAGCTTGGCTGCCGTTTCCGTGCTGTCGAAAGTGCGTCGGATCATAATGGTTACCGCCATGATGCCCTCCTTGGTTGAGGTTATGGGCTCCGGGTTTCGATATTGCCGCCTGAATATATCCCATTTTTTTTTCGAAGATTACAAGCTTATATTTCCAGATCCAGTACCTTAATGCCCTCGCGGAGAGCCTGATCGGTTTCAGAGAACGGACGTGGGCTTAGCGCCTGGGTATTGCCATTGTCAGGTAGAAAAGGCCCGGATGCGTTGCATCGCAGGCGTTTGCTCGTTGTGAGACATTAAGGGGCACAGATTAGTTTCCGATTCAGAAATCGCCATTTTCTGCAAGTTCAAGGAAATCAGCGGCATTGCGCGGAGACGGACGGTTCTGTAAGCCGCACAAGCGATTCCGGACCTGTCACGCCCAAGGCGTGATTGACGCCGATCTGTCCCGAAGCAGGCGGGGAATTGAGGAAAAGGGCCATTTATGAATTGGACACTCAACAGTGCCTAAAAAGATCGCGGATGGGCACTATCTAGTTGACGCCGCCGTGGATCAGTTTGCGCCAAACATTGTCTTTGCTTTGCAACCGGACGCTTTCATCCGTCACACAGTTGATAAGGTAATCCGAAACCTTGTCCACACCCATGTCGGCCAAGTGGGCGCCCACCGAATTGATGTCGAAATCGCAGGCAAAATTAAGAAAGTCGATCGCATAGGGGATCCCGTCTTTGACCAACAGCTCGGTGGTGTTGATCTCATAGCCAAGGGCCTGATTCAGTTTACGGACATACGCTTCGTTGCGCGCCAGCAGTTCGGGGCCGAAAAAGTCCGGATCGACCGAATAGCGCCCCAGTCGCTGGCCAGCGACACGGTCCGGC
>JBATHN010000232.1:0-4993 GCA_049666885.1 Desulfobacterales bacterium | reverse complement strand
GATCAGCTCAATGAAAGATGATTAAACGTTTTAAGTTTTTGTATAAAAAAAAACGACATGCGGCGATATTCCGCCGGATGTCGTTTTTTTAAATTGAAACGGGTTAGAGCTTGACGACGTTCTTCGCTGCGGGACCTCTCTCGCCATCTTCAATCTCAAAACTGACCCGTTCACCTTCAGCAAGCGTTCTGAAGCCCTCCATGGAAATTGCCGAGTGGTGGACGAACAAATCACCGCCTTCATCTTTTTGGATAAAGCCGTACCCTTTCCGATCGTTGAACCATTTCACTGTACCTTCAGGCAAAACTAATTCTCCTTTGTCAAACAGGGTTGATGTTGACCCATCCGGCAGGTCGTCTGGGCAGCCCGATTAAACAAAATGATGATAGAACAACTACAAAAAAAAAATCAAGAAATAATTCCTTTTTGCGAATCGAAGCACTAAGCTGCAGCCGGTCTGAAGGCTTTTTGCAGCGCGGGATCCATGACGGCCTCACAGCCGATCATCTGTGCCACCACGGTGCCATCCGCGTCAAGAAAAGTAATGGTTCCCCGCATCTTGTGCTCTCCAGCCGCTGTAATCTCGAGAACGGCCGTAACCCCTTCGGCCGGGAACCGGCTGCGGTACTGGCGGTAGGCGGCACAATAGCTCGGTAGGGAAGCGGCGCCTTTTTCCTCGAAGCACCAGATCGTCGCCATTTGAAATGCCGCATCCAGGGCCAACGGGTCCGACAGCCATCTGTTCCGAAGCGGTTCCTTTACCCAGACAGAGGGTGCCGGTGCCGGCGCGACATTGGCCACCATGCCGTCGGCGGACAGATGGGTGATCTTGCGGAGGCCGCGCATATCGGGTCCATGAAACAGAATCCGGTCGTAAACTTCCGCGATGGTCCGGTCGTAGGGTCGCCGGGTGAGCTTTGCCGGGATGCGGTATAGCGGTGCCGGCGGCAGTTCGTCGACCAGAATCGCCCTGGCCCTGGAATGGATCACTTCCACGTTGCCGTGGACGCCGTCACGCAACTCCAGCGGCACCTCGTAGGCGCCTTGTTTTCGACGGGCTTTTCCGGCCATAAGCCGGATGTGTTTTTTTCCCCGATCGAGCTTGATACCGTTCAATACCCGTATGTCATCCAACCCCTGCAGCAAGAGGCCCGGATTCTCGTGCAGGGCACCATGGGCAAACCACTCGGTCATCAGCGCCAGCGGCACGACCGCTTTACCGCCGATCACATGGGAGCGAAGAACCGGATGATTTCTGATGTCGAGATCCCGTTGAAAGGTAAGAGACAGACCGGCGGCATCATCCGATTTGGAGATATCAGAAACGGCGGTGCCCACCCGAGGCACCTTGCGCACATCGACACCGGAAAACGTGGCGCCGACAACCACTTCGACCGCCGGGTCATCGGTCCGGCACATTTCGTCGACCAGATATCGTGCGCCGCTGGCGATGGAAATCAGTTCGACCCCGCGGCGGCGAAATTCTTGGCTGAGGCCGGCTGACACCATGCCGCCTTCCCACGGCCCCCAGTTGATGGCTTTCACCCGGCAATGCGGGTGGAGAATTGCAAACTGCTGGGCGATTTTGTTCAGTGCCTCGTTGGCCATGGCATAATCAGCCTGGCCACGGTTGCCTATCCGGGCCGTCACGGAGGAAAACAGCACCAGATGACGCAGCGGGTCCTGAGCCGTTGCAGCCAGCAGGTTCTCGAGTCCTTTCACCTTGGTATCGAAGACGCGCTCGAATTGTTCCGGCTTCTTGTCAACGATCAAGCGGTCCTCGAGCACTCCGGCCCCGTGCACAACCGCCCTGACCGGCCCATGAGTCGCCCTGACCAAATCGATTGACCTGCGAACGGCGTCGGCCACACGGACATCGACACTGAGATAATGAGCTTCGGAACCGGTTTTCCGTATCGCCGCCAGGGTCGATGCGATCTCCCGATTGGCCATATGCCGGCGGAAGGCGGATTCCAGTTGAACCGGCGTGGGGGTGCCGTTGAACTCGTGATTCAGAACCGCTCGCTTGACGGCGGCCTCATCGGTCAACTCTTTCAACCACAAGGGTACCGGTTCGGGGGCTGGTGAGCGTCCCAGCAGTATCAGTTTCGGCTGCGCGCCGGCCGCCAGCGCGAGAGCAATGGCGGCCGTCACACCTCTGGCACCGCCTGAGACCACCACGACATCACCGGTTTCCAAGGCCCGGGCTGCCGGCGCAACGTCCGGAAGCGGTGCATCTTCCAGCACCGGCGTGCGGCGTCGTTTTTGGTCCAGTCCGATTTCAACCGGGTCCTCTTGCCTCCGATTGAGCAGCTCATCGGCCACCAAGGCGGCCACTGCAGTCGTGTCCGGCCAGTCCGGCGCCACATCGATGGCCCGGCAGTGAACGGTGTCCCACTCGATAGCGGCGGTTTTAACCAGACCGGCCAGTGCGCCCTGCAAGGGATGGTCGATCCCCCGTCCGTGAAAACCGAAGGCGCCGTCCATTCTCGTGACCGAGGCAAAAACGGCACCGCCTCGAGCGGCCGATTCCACCAGTTCGGGTCCTAAACGGCTCGCCAGTCGGAACATTTCCTTCAGGTCGCCGGAAGTGGAAGGGGATTGCGTAGAGGCGATCAAGACCAACCCGGCAGCCGGCAAAAAGTTTGGTTTGTCATTTAAAAAAGTTAAAGGGATCAGGACCGTTTCGATCATTCGCTTTCCCAATTCGTCGGATAGGGCGGCCGCCAGTCCGGTACCGTCGTCGGTAATGAACACCTTTCGCCCGGCTGGAATCGTCACCGTTTTCCAATCCTCGCAAGGGGCCTCGACCACCTTGATGACCCGCCGTCGGAGCGGTACCGGCGCCACCTCTGATTCCGGTACTGCCGTCGTCGCCCCGGCCTCTGTCGATGCCGCTTCCGCCGGCGTCTCCACCGGCTTCACATCCGTCGGTGACACACTGTTCGAGGCGCCGAGATAGGCGGCAATCTGTCCCACCGTTTTGAGTCGGCCCATGTCTCCAGGTGATACGGATTGAAGACCGGGCATTTTCTCCTCGATGGCCGACAGGATTTCCACGCGTTTGATGGAATCGATGCCCAAATCGGCCTCGACATCCATATCCGGTTTGATCATCTCAACCGGATAGCCCGTCAGTTCGCTGACCACTTCAATTAGAGTGGTCAGCAGAGTGTTTTGGTCCCGATCGGCGGCAGGTGTCTCCGGCGCTGGCATGTCGATGCGCGTTTCCTCTTTTTTCTCGGACACCGCTTTGGCCAATTCGGCATCGTCATTGAACCCGGTCAAGAGTTCTGCTACTTGCCCCAGGGTTTTCATTTTCCCCATGACAGCAGGTGGAATGGTGGGCAGGTCAGGGACCCTTTCCTCGAGAGTCGACAAGATCTCGACGCGCTTGATGGAGTCGATGCCCAAGTCGGCCTCGATGTCCATATCCGGTTTGATCATCTCAACCGGGTAGCCCGTAAGATCGGAAACGACTTCCATCAGAATCCGCTGCACTTCCGGAGCGATCGGCGGTGCCGCAGATGCAGCGGTCGATATCGTATCAGGCGGGGTGTTTTGCCGGGCGACACTCTCCGGCACGGCGTTCGAAGGGGTCTTCTGGAAGGCATCCTTAGTCACCGGAATCGGGTCGCTCGCTCCACTTGATTCGGAGGTCGATTTTTCACGGGATTCAAGAACTGCGGAGGGCAGGGCGATTGGAAGCGATTGCTCGGGCATTTCAGCCGACGCCTCCGCCAGGCGGCGGGTGTGCGCCATCATGTCTTGCAGAGTGCGACCGGCTTGTATCTGAGTGTCCAGGAACTTCTGGTGCGTCTCAGCTGTCTGTTGTTGCAGCGCCTGCATCGAGGCTAAGCCCTGTTGCAGCGTCGACAGCGCCTGCCGGATCCAATCGGAGTCAGTTTCCGAAACGGGGTCTGACGGGGTACCGAGGTGGCGATCGAACGGGTGCGGGTGGGAGAATTTTTTCATCATGTCCGTGCTTTCAGCATTATGGGCCGATCGGTCGAACCGAGGCTTTGCCGCCGATAGGCTCCGGTCGGGTTTGGTCGGGCGCGAGTGCGTGTCATTCCTGCGGGGTTGATGATCCGATTGTTGCGGCGGTCCTTGATTCTCCATGCGGGGAGTTCGATAGTTCGTTCCCGTCATTTCAATCTGCATCAACGGCTTGCGGTTCCGTCGCAGCGGGGTTTCCCAGCGGTTGAGGTCTACCGGGTGTCCGATGGCCGCCAGACGGCACAAGGTGCGGGCCACATCGCCTAAACCGGTGCGGGTGCCGGTCGAAGCGTCAATGGCGACGGCCTCAAAGGTTTCGCCGACGAGAATGTCGGTAACCAAACCGGTCAGGATGCTTCGGGGGCCGATTTCCAAAAATGTCCGCATTCCGGCTTTGTAAAGGTTTTTGATTTCATCGATGAAAGCGACCGGCTGCCGCAGATGGTCACCGAGCAGGGCCGCTGTACCGGCCGCATCGGCCGGATAGGGACCGCCGGTCGTGTTGGAGAAAACCGGTATCGCCGTCGGCGAGAAGGCAATCCTGCGGAGGGCTTCCCGGAAAGGTTGCCGGGCCTCTTTAACGAATTTGCTGTGGAATGCGGCGGCAACAGGAAGCGTCAAGCAGCTATACCCCTTATCCCGGCAGATCGACCGAACGGTATCAAGCGCTGCGACGGTTCCGGCTATAACGCCTTGCTGGGGGGCGTTGCGGTTGGCCAGGACGGCATCGAGCCGGCTCGATTCGATGAGCGCCTCGACTTCTGCCAAAGGCGCTTTGACGGCTAACATCCCGCTGGCGGGGGTCTTCTGGCCCTGTCCGGCGGCGGTCATCAGCAGTCCGCGGGTGACGGCCAGGGAAAGAAAAGCTTGCTGGTCGATCCAGCCGGCGGCATGCAGGGCGGTCAGTTCGCCGAAACTGTGACCCGCGGTTGCATCCGGCTGAACTCCGAAGGCTGCCAGAACGTTGAGCATGGCGAGGCTGACGGCACCGATG
>JBATHN010000231.1:0-6811 GCA_049666885.1 Desulfobacterales bacterium | reverse complement strand
GGGTAATTGCGGGAGAAGATTTTGACAGTACGACAACGGTATATAAATTCCCAAACGGTCGTCTATACACCGGTGATCAAATCGAAAAAAAAGTCGGCTGGAACCGCATACCTGCGGAAACGGTCGTCCTGCTTAACCAGGAAAACAGTGTTGAGTTGTTGAGAGATGACGGTCCAGTAAAGACCATATCGGACGGAACTACGGCATGGTCTCTTGCCGGAAAATCGTATAATCAAAAAACAACGATATATTTTTTACCCTCCGGTCAAATAAAACCGGGGTCAATGATAAATGACTGGGATGACCTGCCGGCTCGAACCAGACTCATTATCGGATACAAAGGGCCTTACAAGCTGCATAAAGGTCAATCCGCATTTCACATCGCCGGCTTCAATTTTAATGATCAAAAAACAATATACTACCTGCCTACTAAAAAACTTCTGCGAGGTCATAAAATCGAAGACTTTAGCAAGCTTCAGTCCGGAACTCTCGTTTTTATTCCTGCCTCACTCTGATACTGCAGTCTATCCCCAAATTTTGTAATTGCTGCGAAAAAATCAAAAAAACTCACATAAAGCGTCGTCAGAATGATGTCTGACACCACCGGAAAGTACATCTGTAATTTCATGAGTTTCTTAAACTGGTGTACAAATTCTTCTGGGACTTTGTAGACGTATATCGTACTATAAGTTGTCAGGGGCCTTGTCCGCAGTTCGGCCGAATGTTCAGCGGTGAAGACGCTCCAGTGGAGCGGGTTTTTTCAGAAAGCAGACGAGCGTATCTTAGATGACGGTGAACTTGTTACGCAAGCGCTCAAACAGGCAGACGAGAAACTTGAACGTCGCTATCATTTAAATCCGGTGAATTACATTATCCCAGGTTACGATATCCGGCAAATTATCCAAGAGCCGGTGGGCTTGTTGCTTGATGCTTTCAGTTTGCCGGTTTCGATCTCCTGTTTGTCTCCAAGTTAGCTTTCTTTGCCCTTTTATCTATCACCAATGGATGTAAGTCAAGCCGGTGAATGTTTGATCGGTCACCACCGATCCGCTGTGGAGGGCACTTAGTGGCCCTATTCGTAAATACGGTGGCACTCAATGACCGATGCATCCCGCCCCCGCGCCGTGTTGCTCGGCGCGCGAATACGCTTGGTATGCGCGCTTCTCGCGCCTTGCGCTGCGGGCGCCTCTATCATCTCGGTGCGTCACCGTATATACGAACAGGGCCACTTAGGCGCAGTGGTGACAAAAAAGGGGTTTAATCCCGTTCCGCCGCGGCCCGCCTCGCAAAAGAGCGGAAGCGCTCCGCCTCGGTCGGGTTGCCCTGGGCCGCGTAGATCCGGCTGACCCGGTCGAAGTAACCGGCCGCGTTTTCCGGGATCTCCCGGGCGAGGGCGAGGTACATCTCCAGGATCTCCGTTGTGTACAGGCCGTCCGCGAAACACAGCTCCGCATACCGGTGCTTGATCTCCGGATCGATGCGGGCGCGGCAGCTGTCGCAGCGGCCTATGATCTCCCGGTAGACGGCACGCGCCTCGGCCGATTCATTCAGGGCTTCATGGGATTTGGCGAGTTCCCGGGCCACGGTATCGTTCCAGTCATAGATTTCCAGGAAATGCCGAAAGAAATCCCGGGCGTCTGCATGGCGGCCGGCGCGCATGAGCGTTTCGCCTTTCAGCAGCACTGCGGCGACGGATTCGGCCAGCTCTTCCGATAAGGATGCCAGCAGGGTATCGACCCGGTCAAAATCCTCCTCCTCCCAATGTATTTCGCACAAGAGCTGGTATGCGGGAAGGGCATGGGGGTGATGTTCGAGAAAATTTTCAAGCAGTTCACGGGCCTCGTCCGGTCGGTCCAGATTCAGCTTGGCAGATGCCAGTTCCAGGGGGATATAGCTCTCCGGCTGCGGGTTTTGCTCCATGGCGCGGGAAAGGCTTTCGGCCGCCGCCTGAAAGTCACCGCGATTGAGCGCGATATAGCCGCTTTTAAAGTCTTTGCCATAAGCCCGATACGCATCCCGCACTTCCTCCGGCAGTGTTCCGCACAACGCCAGGAAGTAATCGTCTTCCGATGCCTCATCGGGGAGGGGGTCTTTGTCTTCCAACTTAACGGCGTACACAATCGGCTCCCGACCGTTGGGATGGCTTCGGGGAAAGGTCAGCGCTTGGAGTTGAACGTCGAGCTCCGCTTTGAACTGTGGGTCTGCGGCGACCTCCATGGCCAGCGTCAACAGGGCCCGCGCCTCGTCATCATACCCGCCTTCGATCAGATTTTGGGCCGTCTGTCGATGCTCTCTGGCCAGCGCGTCAGCGGTTTCACGGATCTTTTCCGCAAGCCGGTGTTGCGCGTCGGTGTCCTGTCCGGATCGCTTCTGCCGTTTGTCGAGTGAGCCTTCATAGGCCAGCTTGGCCTGGCCCCAATGCCCGGTTGCAAAAAGGGCATCACCTTTTTCTTCGAGCTTTTCCGGCGAAGGGCCGGAAAACAGTTTCAGGAGGGACATCGTTGTTTGCTCCTCTTCCGGGTATGGTATTAGAGAGCGTATATCATATTTTAAGATCACAGTCGATTCCGGATCTGCTCATGCTCTCGACCAATTCTCGTGCCAAGATTAGCGCGATTGGACTCTCCCAGAGTTGTGCGCCGTTCCGGGGACATCCATCCTGGCCTTTCTGGGCATGCGCGACGCTTACAATAATCCTGGCATGAAATTTGTGATCCTTTACTAACCGGTGTTTATTTGGTATGTTAAAGACAGTTTCAAAAGTTCCCACGGTATTGGAAAAGCATCCGTTCCATACGCCAGTTCCAAAGCCATGCTAACGTAAAAAATCACCACGCAAACCGCAACAACTGATTTTTTATGAGGGCAAAAGGCTCCCAACCCAAGAACAAGTGTGCGATTTCACGCCCAGTCTTGCTCCAGGGAATTAAACGATATGCCGACACTATCCGTCTTTCATCACTTTCGTTTCCAGGATGTTTTGGATATCATATTTCTTACACTGGTCGCCTATCATCTCTATATCTGGTTTTATCAAACCAAAGCGTTTAAGGCCCTCGTGGGCTTGCTGGGCCTGGGAATTATCTACAGCCTGGCTCAATTCTGGGGACTGTTTTTAACCACTTGGGTCTTTCAGATCCTCTGGCAAGTCTTAATCATACTGCTCATTATCCTCTTTCAGCCTGAAATCCGTCAGGTTCTCGAAAAAGTCAATCCATTTTACGCTTTAGGATGGCGCAAAACTGTTGGCCATGTTCCCTGGATAGACAGTTTTTCCAGAACAATATTCGAGCTGGCGGCGCAGCAAGTCGGAGCCTTGATCCTGTTCGAACGCAAAGACCGGTTGCGGGAATTTGTAACCGGCGGAATTCCTCTTGAAGCCGACCCGACACGAGAAATAATCATAAGCATTTTCCAAAAGCAATCGCCTCTGCATGATGGTGCCGTGCAGATGCAGAACGGCAGAATAACCATGGCGGCAAGTTTTTTACCGCTGACTTCGCAGGAGGGGGTGGCCAAGGAATTGGGGACGCGGCACAGATCGGCGATCGGTATCACCGAACGGTGTGATGCCTGGGCGCTTGTTGTATCAGAGGAACGAGGGCAGGTTTCATTGGCCAGTGCAGGCGTGCTCGAACCCGTCGAATCTCCTCAAATACTGGCCGAGAGGCTCAAGGAGCTATTAACGCCCACTACACCGGATTCGATCGGCAGGCTCCAACGGGTCAAGCATTTGTTAATGAACCGATGGCGGATAAAACTGGCCACCTTGGCGGTGGTCAGCGTCTTGTGGTTTTCTTTTGCCGGACAACAGAATGTGGAAGTGACGCTTAAAATTCCACTTGCCATACATAATCTTTCACCCAAATTGGAGGTTGACCTGGCGAATCAGAATGTAATGGTCACGGCCCGGGGGCTGCGCAAAGACATCGGCATGCTGAGTCCCAAGAACGTGAAAATGAATCTAGATTTATCCCAGTCCGGCGTCGGCGCGAAAAATTATTACCTTAACCGGCAAAACTTGTCCCTACCCAACGACCGCATCGAGGTCATCAGAATAGATCCCAATGACTTAACGTTAGACTTAAGGCCTAAGACAGAACCGCTCAATACTGTTAAACCGGCGGTTAACTAGTGCCCATCCGCAATCTTTTAAAGGCACTTCTGAGTGTCCTATTCATAAATGAAAATTTTTTTCGCTGGGCAAGGCCGCACAAGGGTTTGCAGCGAGGCGTACTTTATGTACGCCGCAGCCGGAAACCCGCGGAGAACGCAGTCCAGCGTAAAAAAGGCCATTTATGGATGGACACTAAATAGATACCGTTTTGGCCTCGTCATTCCCTTATGCCTTCATTGAGCAGGCACGTAATTGATAAAATAAGGAACATTTGTAAGCGTTCACAGGGCACCGCATCTGCTTTGTTGTCGGGCACTTGAAGTACAAAAGTACGTTTGCGCGCCCGACGCCTTGCATCTGCGGCACCCTGTAAACGCTTACAACTAGATGGTTTGAAGCGCATCGGACTTTGCAACCCTGTGAACGGTTACGAACATTTAAATAGGCGATTTCGGATTTGCTGCAGGAACAGTTCATACTTATTTTGACTTTTTCATATATTCCTCGCGTACTGCTTTCAGTTCCTCATCCGTTCTGCAGATTTCTTCCCCCTGTATGGATTCGAAGCTTTTCGGGATGGCAAACCCGTATTTTTCATTGGGTGAGGTTTGACCCCACAGGCAGTCTTCTACGGCCGAGTGGTCCTCTGAGCGCATGGTTTTCCAGCCTTCCGGTGTTTCCCACGCCAGGGGGCTTTTTTCCACGGCCTCAATGACCTTGTCCGCTTCGGTCGTTCCGGCCCGTTCGATGGCTGCCTTGATAAAATATACTCCGGCGTATGTTTCACCGGCCATATAATCGGGATACTCGTTGAAACGGGCGTAATAGTCTTTGACAAAGCGTTGGTTCATAGAAGAATCCGGTGAAGTAAAAAAATAGCGGGAGGAGACGTAGACACCTGCCGGCATGTCCGATCCCATAGGGATCAGGACTTCCAACGCGCCGGCCACGGGAAAGACGAATTTGACCTTATCGAACAGCCCGGTGGGCAAGGCCTGTTTTATAAAGTTGACGGCATCGCCGCCCCACAAGGGGCACCAAACCGCATCCGGTTTTGTCTCCAGAACTTTTTTGATTTCCTCGGTGTAGTCTTTAGACAGAAACTTCGGAAAAAGTTCACCGACAAACTCGACATCCGGCCTGAGTTCCTGAAGCTTTGATTTGAACATCTTCCATGAAGAATGCCCGTATGAATAATCCGGACCCACGCACATATATTTTTTATATGGTTTGGTTGCCATTAAATAGGCGCCGGACCGTGAGTGCATCATGGCATTGCTCAAAGTGCTGAAAACATAAGGGTGAAATTTAGCGCCCGTCAATTCATCAGCGGCGGCCTGGGTGAGTACCAGAATTTTTTTGTTCTCCCGGGCAAATTCGGTCAACCCCATGGCAATGCCGCTGGAGGTGGGCCCCATGAGAAAATCCACTTTGTCCTGGTTGACGAAACGCTCGGCCAGGGCCATGGCAACATCCTTTTTGAGCTCCGTGTCTTCAACGGTCGCTTCCATATTGCGACCCAGGACGCCGCCATCCGCATTTATCTGGTCGATTGCCAACTGAATCGCCTGGCGGCCGTGCTTGCCGTAGCCCCCCATTTTACCCGAAGAAATGAACATGGCACCGATCTTGATGGGTTCGCTGAAGGAAACAGTCGGGTTCAAGAGGAATGTCAAAGCGAAAACCAAAACACAGGCATACTTTACATTTTTTAAAGTTTTCATTTTTCGGACTCCTTTTTAAAGATTGTCACCCCAACCCGGATAAAACGGAATTCGAAAGTCGAATATCGAAAACCCCGGCCTAGATTTTTTTATCGGGTCTGTAAGAACCCCTCAAACGTATTGATGTCAAAAATTAACCGCTCGTGGTTCCGAAAAAACAGAAGGCTTTAGAACTTGTAACCCCGGTATCATACTCCTGAGAGGATATTTCCGTGCCATTAAAAACTGTGCTCCCGACAGTATAAAATGACAGGGCGAGAAGCAGAATTTTGTATCTTGGCCTCATTTCACCACCTTCAACCGATGGGGACATTTTCGTTGCCATGGCAGCCTCCATAAAGGGGTTTCCATGGCTATATCAGAGCAGTGCTGATCGGTCAAATCACATGGGTATGAACCCCATCTATGTTCCTCATTTGAATTTCTATAAAAATTATCTTCCGTGACAGTGAGTCAAGACTAAACTTTACCCAATCTTTACAGAACCTTTAACTTATCTTTACACAAGCTGTTTATATTTTGTCCAGTTCGAATGCGGCCAAATAAGAGAGCCGCATTCTCCGGCTATTCGAAATGGATACTTAATTTTTACAAAAAAGGAGGCTCCCATGAGAAGTAAATTCTTCGGTACAATTTTGAGCTTATTGTTTCTAACAGTCTTTGGTGTCTGCCAGGCATTCGGTGCAGAATTCAGCGTAACGGTGAAGAACCTGACGCACGGAACATGGTTTACGCCGTTGTTGATCACGGCCCATGACAGAAACACCGATTTGTTCGAAACCGGCGAACCGGCCTCTGAGGCCCTTCAGGCTATGGCCGAGGGTGGGGACATTTCCAGCTTGTTGGGTTATGTGGACGGCCGGGGTGCCGACAGCGTTGCAAATCCAGCCGGCGGTCTGCTCGCTCCCGGAGCGGTGGTCCCTGATGTCTTTTTCGATACTGACCGAAGCCGTAACAGGTACCTGTCCAT
>JBATHN010000230.1:0-2513 GCA_049666885.1 Desulfobacterales bacterium | reverse complement strand
CATGCATACACAAAAGGTTTAAAGGCCGAACCTGGTTGGCGTACGGCATCGATAGCACGATTGAATGGACTTTCATTGAAATCACGGCCGCCCACCATGGCGCGAATGCCGCCGCCGGCCACATCTATCGACAGAAGGGCTCCCTGCAGGTCGCCGTTCGGCAGTTTGTTGTTGGCCGTCCGCTTCTCAATTGCCGCCAATCCTTCCGCTATCGCTGCCTCCGCCGATAGTTGGTCATGGTAAAAAAGGGTCGTGAAAACTGTCATTCCCTCTTTATACAGTCTTGCCGGGCCAACGATTTCCTCTAGTTGTTTGCGGATATATTCGACAAAATAGGGCGCCCTTGAGGTTTGAGACGTTCGCCCCATCATAGGGAGCAGTTCTGTAGACGCCGTGCGGTAGGCTGCCGGGGAAATAATCCCTGTCTCGGCCATCTGTTTGAGAACGATGTCGCGGCGTTTGACGGCCAGATCCGGGTTGACCAGGGGCGAGTAGCGGGACGGAGATTTAGGCATGCCGGCGATGAGGGCGCACTCCGCCAAGCTCAACTCCTTCACGGATTTTCCAAAAAAAATCCGGGCGGCCGATTCGACCCCGTAGGCACCACTGCCGAAATAGACCTGGTTGAGATAGAAAGTCAGGATTTCGTCCTTGGTGTAGCGGCGCTCCAGCTGAAAGGCCAGCAAGGCTTCCCTGAGCTTTCTGACCAGTGTTTTGCGCGGTGTCAGAAAAAGCGTTTTGGCCAACTGCTGGGTGATGGTGCTGGCCCCTTCAACGAATTCTCCGGCCCAGATGTCCTTGATCACGGCACGGAGAATGGATTTCAGGTTGACACCGACGTGCTGGTAAAACTGGCGGTCCTCGGTAGCCACCAGGGCCTTTTTCAAATAAGGCGGGATCATCTCGAGCGGCACCGGGTCCCGTTTTTCCTGAAAAAATTCAGCCAGGAGTTCATGATCGATCGAAAAGACACGGGTAACGGCCGATGGCTTGAATGACTCGAGGGATCGAATCTGGGGTAAGTCGCGTGTCAGACCAAAAAATGCGCCGGCGGCTAAACCGCATAGCATACCGCCTGAAATGGCAATGATGATCAACCGCTTTGATTTTTTGAGTTGGAAAAATGACATCGGGCTGGAGGTGAATTCTCTAAGGTACAGGATAAAAAAATAATTGTCATATTAGACGGAAATTCATCCTTTGGCAACCAACTTGACCGTAGGCGTGATGAGGATTTATTGCAATGATGGGTTACAATTGTTTTGTGCGGTTCTCATTCGTATCGGATCATGCGGTTAGAGTGCGGTGGTTTGGCTGAGCACACGATCAAGGGCCTGACTCAGTTCAAGGAGGCTGTATGGTTTGCCGGCCGCTTCGGAGAAACCGTATTGTTTATAGTCCTGCATTACCGGACTGTCCGAGTAGCCGCTCGAGACGATGACTTTTACCTGCGGGTCGATTTTAAGAAGATGCCGCATTGCTTCCTCGCCCCCCATTCCACCGCGGACCGTCAGGTCAAGCACAACGGCATCAAACGGATGAGCGGTTTTCAAGGCTTCCTCATAGAGTGCCACGGCTTCACTGCCATTGCGGGCAAATGCAGTTTCATATCCCAGCCTGGCAAGAATTCGGCCGGCCATATTGATGATCATCTCCTCGTCATCCATTACGAGGATTCGGCCGCAGCCGGGTATCGGCCTCGAGGCTTTGCAGGGCTTTGCCGCTGAAATGGCAGGTAGGGTTTTCATCGATGCCGGTAGATAAAGGGTTACAGTTGTTCCCGCACCGGGCAAGGAGTCGACCATCATTTTACCGTCATGTTTTTGAATGATGGAGTGGCTGATCGACAAGCCCAAGCCCGTCCCCTTCTGATTACCGCGTTCTTTGGTGGAAAAATAGGGATTGAATATCTTATCCATATTTTCGGGCACGATTCCTTGTCCCTGGTCTGTGATGGCGAGCCTCACCCACCGGCCGGGCGTCGACATATGCTCACCGTCAATATTTTGGTCATTGCCGGCCGATACCGTGATGACACCGCCCTCGGGCATGGCCTCGCGGGCGTTCATCACCAGGTTGTGGACAGCCTGACTGACCTGGGTCTTGTCTATTTCCACTAGCCATAGATCGTCCGGAACTTCGAACCGACACTTGATGTTGGAACCGCTCAACGAGAACTCCGTCACGCTGCGAACGAGGGCGGCCATATCGGTTGTCTCTTTCAGGGGGGCACCGCCCCTGGAAAATGTGATCAGCTTTTGGGTCAACGATTTTGCGACTATCGCAGCCTCGTTAACTTCGTTCAACAATCTGTAGACCATGTCCTGCGGGTCGACATAGGATTGAATCAGAGAAACATTGCCGATGATGACCGTCAACAGGTTGTTGTAATCATGAGCAATCCCACCGGAAAGGGCGGCAATCGATTCAAGCTGGCGGGCCCTTTGAAGTTCGTTTTCAGCTTCGATCGATTTTGAATTATCCCTCACCAGAAAAGTAACGGCCGGAACCAT
>JBATHN010000229.1:0-8641 GCA_049666885.1 Desulfobacterales bacterium | reverse complement strand
AAGTGTCCCATCCGAGAAGAACTTCCGGCGGCTGGAATAACGGCGACAAAAGGCTGTGAGGTCATGGCATTCTCCGGGATCGCTGCAAAATCATCTCGGCCACGATGCTGACGGCGATCTCTTCGGGAGTTTCGGCACCGATGGCAATGCCGATGGGGGAGTGCACGCGATCGATTCGGGACTGGGGAACCCCCTCTGCCCGCAGGGCGTCATAAATTGTGTTGCGTTTGCGGCGGCTGGCGATCATCCCAATATATCCCGCGTCCGTGCCCAAAGCCTGGGCCAAAACGATTTTGTCATGCAAATGGCCGTGAGTAAAGATGATCACATAGCTGTCCGCAGTGACCTCCAGATCTGTAAAGGCCTGCTCAAAGCTGTCCAGCACCCTTACTCGATACGCCTCGGGAAAACGTTCCGGATTGACATAGTCTTTCCTGTCATCCAGGACCCAGACCTGGAATCCCACCATGGCCGCTAAACGGGCTGTGGGCTGGGCCACGTGACCGGCTCCGAAAAGATAAGCGGTCGAAACTCTCGCCGATGGCTCCACCACCACCAACGCCTTATCAAACCATAATGTTTGGATTCGGGTTGCGGCGTGGGCGGTGGCCAGCACCTTTTCCATGACGGCCTGCCCCAAGGGAAACGGGCCCACGATTTCTTCCTGAGACGTGAGCAGACAATGGGTGGTGCGGTAGAGCGTGTCATTGGTTTGCAGGGCTACCGTCACCAGACACCCCCAGCGGGTTTTCTCCAAAACCTGCTGCCATTGGCCAAATAGATCCTGGTTGACGGGGGTGGGGAGAACACAGGCCAGCAGAACATCGGCGCTGCCGCCGCAAATCATATCCTTGGCGGTTAAGACGTTACCGCTCAGGTCGAAATGCATCACTTCCGATTGCTCTTGCTTGATAAGTTGGGTCGCCCGGGCCATGACTGCGGCCTCCAAAGATCCGCCGCCGATGGTGCCGATGCCGCGGTCTTCGCGGGTAACGATCATTTTGCTGCCTGCGGTGCGGGGCGTGGCGCCTTCGTGGCGGACAATGGTGGCCAGGACGAAGACTTGGCCTCGGGCCAGCAGGTCACAGGCGGTCTGCTCAATCAGATGCATGGGTGGGGGTCCTTTTGGGGCTCGGCAATGTTTCCTTTCAGCCACTTCCTGGAATTATTTCATGAAATGTCCGAACGAGAATAACCGATTATGGCCACATTTTCTATTGCAAATCCGCTATTTTTGCGCTCATTATAATTTTTGAATCCTGAATCCTGAATCCTGAATCCTGAATCCTGAATCCTGAAACCCGGAACCTTTGAACCGTTAACCCTGAACCGATTACTTTACCAACTATATGCATCAATCCCAACAAAGGGGAGGTCCCTTATGATTGAAACCATCGCATTTACGCTCAACGACCAGCCCGTGTCCCTGCGTGTCGACAGTGATCGGCCCCTTCTATGGCTGTTGCGCACCGACCTGGGATTGACCGGTGCCAAATTCGGTTGCGGCGAGGGCCTTTGTGGCGCCTGTACGGTGCTGGTAAACAATGAGGCGGTTCCCGCCTGTCAGATGAGCGTCAAGGCAGTTGCCGGAAGCGATGTCAGGACCATAGAGGGCCTGGCCAAAAACGGACAGTTGCATCCCATCCAGGAAGCGTTTGTGGCGCATGATGCCCTGCAGTGCGGATTTTGCACCCCTGGCATGATTCTGAAAGCATACGGCTTGCTGGTGTCCAACCCCACACCCACCCGTCAGCAGATCGTTGACGGAATGGAAGATAATCTCTGTCGGTGCGGCGCTCATGTGCGGATCGTCGAGGCCATCCAGACGGCTGCCAGAGCACTTAAAGGAGGCACACCATGAAAAGCAAACCAGCGCAACCGCTAAATCAGGCGGCCGGGGTTGCCCCACCAGCCTCAGTGACGCGCCGGGAATTTTTAAAGCGCATGGGACTTCTGGGCGGCGGGTTGATCGTCTACGCCACCGTCGGTGATATGCAGGCCTTTGCCCGGGCGGCTCGCGAAGGGTATAAAGGCGCCAAAGTTCCGGTTGATTTCAATGCCTTTCTCAAGATCGGCACCGACAGCCGGGTCACCTGTTTTGTCGGCAAGATCGAGATGGGACAGGGTCCCATCACCAGCTTTGCCCAGATGGTGGCCGAAGAGCTGGACGTTCCATACGAATCGGTGGACATGGTCATGGGCGACACCGACCGCTGCCCCTGGGACGCCGGAACCTGGGGATCCTATTCGACACGCTATTACGGGGTATTTGTCAAAGAAGCGGCTTGTGAAGCCAAAGGCGTCCTCTTGGAGCTGGCGGCTGAGCGACTGGGGTGCCCTCCGGCGCGTTTGGTTGCCAAGGCAGGGGTCATTTTCGATTCCAACCGGCCCGGTAACCGGGTGACTTACGGAGAATTGACCCAGGGCCGCGTGATCGAACGGCATTTAAAAGAGGTGCCGGCTCTCAAGCCGGTTACCGAATACACCATCAGCGGAAAGCCCTATTTGCGGCGCGACGCCCGCGAGAAAGTAACCGGCGCGGCCCGGTATACCGGGGATATCCGCTTGCCGGGCATGGTCTATGCCAAAATCCTGCGTCCACCCGCCCATGGGGCCAAACCGGTGGATGTCGATACATCGGCAGCTGAGCGGGTGACGGGTGCCCAGGTGGTTCGCGACGGCGATCTGGTGGCTGTTTTGCACCCCTATCCCGACGTCGCGCAACAGGCCCTGGCGCGCATTAAGGCGCAATACGACCTCCCTCAAACCGGAGTAAATGACCACACCATCTTCGAGCATTTGCTTAAAAATGCACCCTCTCCGGTGGTGGCCGGCCAGGCCGGTGATCTCCAGGTGGGTCAAAAGAAGGCGGCCACCATCGTCGAGGAGACCTATTTAAACAGCTACGTTGCCCACGCGCCCATGGAGACCCATACCGCCCTGGCCCATTTTGAAAACGGCAAATTGACGGTCTGGGCATCGACCCAATCCCCTTTTGGCGTACAAGGCCAGGTGGCCGAGGCGGTGGGGCTGTCCGTCGAAAAGGTGCGCGTGATCACGCCTTTCGTGGGCGGGGGCTTTGGCGGTAAGTCCGCCTCGGCCCAAGCCATTGAAGCCGCTCGCCTGGCAAAAATGACCGGAAAACCGGTTATGGTTGTGTGGAGCCGCGAAGAGGAGTTCTTTTTCGATACGTTTCGGCCGGCGGCAGTGGTCAAAATTCGCTCCGGGTTGGACCAGGACGGCAGCGTGGCATTCTGGGACTACCATGTCTATTTTGCCGGCCAACGCGGCTGCGAGAACTTTTACGAAATTCCCCACCACCGGGAGTCGGTTTATGGGGAATGGCGCATTGCCCCGGGCATTCACCCCTTTGCCGTGGGGCCCTGGCGGGCGCCCGCAGCCAACACCAATGTCTATGCCCGCGATTTGCACCTGAACTTGATGGCCGCGGCGGCCGGCCAGGATCCTCTGGACTTTCGCCTGCGCCATCTCAAGGACCGGCGCATGCGCTCCGTTCTGGAGGCTGTGGCGCAAAAATTCGGATACACATCCGCCAAGCCGCCCAGTGGACGGGGGATCGGCATCGCCTGTGGGATCGATGCCGAAACCTACGTGGCGGCCATGGCCGAAGTTGTGGTGGACGAAAACAACGGGGCCGTCCGGGTCAAACGGGTGGCCTGCGCCCAGGAGATGGGCCAGGTCGTCAATCCGCAGGGCGCTACCATTCAAATGGAAGGCTGCCTGACCATGGGCCTGGGCTATGCCCTGGCCGAAGAGATGCGGTTCGACAACGGCCGGCTTTTGGACACCAACTTCGACACCTACGCCATCCCGCGTTTTTCATGGGTGCCCAAGATCGATACCGTGATCGTGCCCAATCCGACGCTGCCCCCCAAAGGCGGCGGAGAGCCGGCCATTGTCTGCATGGGGGGCGTGCTGGCCACGGCCGTCCATGATGCCACGGGTGCCAAGGTGTTGCAACTGCCCATGACCCGCGACCGGGTTAAGGCTGCTCTGAAAAACAAGTGATGTTTCTAACTATTCGAGGACAAAATTACTTCGGAAAACAGGGCGGCATTGCATCGAAAAAGAAAGTAAATTTATTTAGATAGCGGATTATTTGTTCAAGGCTTTCCGAATTGCATCGGCAATATCGTTTATCAGTATCGGTTTCATGACAAAGCCCTTGATCCCCTTATCAGCAGCCCTCGTCTTATCTATTGTTTGGCTGTACCCGGTGCAGATAATGACCGGAAGATCCGGTCTAATTCGCATGAGTTCTTTGGCAAGCACATCTCCGGTCATGCCGGGCATCGTTTGATCGGTGATCACCAGATCGAAGTAGTCGGGTTTGGCTTTGAACAGTTCAAGTGCTTCTATCGGGCTGGTCCGCGCAGCGACATCGTACCCTAAACGGTTAAGTACTTTTTGACCGATGTCGGTCAGCATTTTTTCGTCATCCACAAACAGGATGCGTTCAGAGCCACCCATTGGTATCTCAGTTTGCTCAATTTGACGGGGGGCGGATTGGTCGACTCTGGGCAAATAAATATGAAACGTGGAGCCTTTTCCAGGCTTGCTGTCAACCTTTATTGCCCCGCCGTATTTCTTTACGATGCCATGGACAACTGCGAGGCCTAACCCGGTTCCGACGCCCTTTTCTTTTGTTGTGAAATAAGGATCGAAAATCCGTTTCAAAACCTCGGGATGAATCCCAACGCCCGTGTCGCTGATCGAGACCTTGGTGTACGCTCCAAGGTCCAAGCCAATAAAGTCATCTTTTTGAGTGTGATCGATTTCAGTATTTTGTACGTCGATCTCCAGAATCCCTTCCTTCTCTCCGATGGCATGGACGGCATTGGTACAGAGATTCAATATGATTTGGTGAAGTTCAACCGAATTCGCCAAGACGGCTCCGGACTTCTCATCATTGCGGGTATTAATTTCTATCGTCGTGGGAATAGTGGCGCGCAAGAATTTGACAGCTTCCTTGACAACCAGACCGACTCTGACAGGCATTCGCTCTTCATCAGTCTGCCGGCTGAATGCAAGAATCTGCTTGACAAGGTCTTTTGCCCGGCTGGAGGCTTTTAAAGCTTCTTTGAGTTCACTATTGCGATGCTGCGGATCTTCGCTGAGCATGGCCAGTTCAATATAACCGGTAATTGCAGCAAGAATATTGTTGAAATCGTGAGCGATACCTCCTGCCAAAGCGCCGATAGCTTCCATTTTCTGAGCTTGTTGAAGCTGCGATTCTAACCTTTTCTGTTCGGACAGATCGTGAAAAATTGTCAGAATATATCCCTCTCCCTCTATATTTATCAACCGGGAAAACATGAGGGTGTTCAAGATAGATCCGTCTCCGGCCGTGAAATTCATTTTGAACCCGATTAATTTACCCGTTTTTTCCAGGTTCGACGTAAACTGGTTCCGCTTCGTTTTTGTATACAACCCAAGATCCACCGGGGACTTGCCAATAATATCTTCCCTCTGGAATTTAAACAGCTGGCAGAACTTGTCATTGACGTCTACAATCGAAGAGGACTCCCTGTGAACCAGAGCAATGGCCTCAGGAGATAGATCGAAAAGTGAGCGAAACTTGACTTCGCTTTCCACCAAGGCGTCCTTGGCTTGTTTCTGCTCTGTCACATCCATAATGAGGCCATCGTAAAACAAGGTCTTGCCAACATCATCTTTGACGGCCACGGTGGAAACAGAGCCGATAAAAAGGGCTCCGTCTTTTCTTTTTAACCTGAGTTCTTCGTTGACGACTATTCCCTTATTCAGCATTTTATCGTTAAACTTGCGGCGGTCATTCGAATTCTGATAATGGTCAACAACTCGGGTGTTGAGAAATTCTTCCTTACTGTCAAAGCCGAACATGCGAACAATTGCCGAATTGGCCTCGATGAAACGCCCTTCGGGTCCCGGCGTGTTTCGATAAATTCCGACATTAAGGTTATTTGCTAAACTCTTAAACCGGTCTTCCCTCTTCTGAAGGACGATTTGCCGTTGGGCGGTTTCGTAAGTCACCGACAATTCCGTCTCACGAGATGTAACGCCTCTCTCCCGGCAGGCATCTATTTTCCCCTGCAGTATCGCATATTCGGTTTTGAGTTCCTCGACCCGAAAGTGCAAACTGGCCAGTTCATTGTCCATCTTGTGATTCTCCGATGCCGGTAAAATACTTTTATTATAATTAAAGATACTTGCCTTAACATCTTGAGTTCGATTCATTGGATACCCTCAAGCCGTGAATCAGACCGGGGAATCTGAAAACAAACGCGCTTTCAAGGAAAGGTAAATCAAGCATAAATCTTCCTCAAGTCTACATTATTATTCTGAAACCAAGAAGCAAGTTCAGCGAAAAACCACATGAGAAAAGCATTTATACTGTCGGCCGTCATTCTGCAGATTTTCGTACTGGCTACATGACCGGCGATCGCGCGTATATTTTTAAAAACCGAAAGACGGTTTATATCTCACCGGCCGTATGCGTGACGCGTGTTTATTGTACACCAAACGCACGCCGCACCGCCGGCCGGAAAAGGGGCCGCAGCCACGGAAGCAAAAGCCTCGGCGCATGGCCCCAATTGGATAGTACAGCTTCCATCCAAAAATGGCCCTTTTCCGCAATTCCCCGCCTGCTTCGGGACAGATCGGCACCAATCACACCGTGGGAGTGACAGGTCTGCGGAATCGCTTGTGTGGCGTACAGGAGCACGCCTACGCGCAATGCCGCTGATTTCCAAATTCTTGCAGAAAATTGCACATTTCTGGATCGGAAACTTACCAGTGCCTTTAATAAAACCGTCGATGGGTACTAGTACAGCTTCCGGGCCCAGGTTTCATCGCCCAGGCTGTTTTTTATGCTGACGATCAATTCGGACATGCGTTGGTTCGCATCAGAGGCCTGCAGCGCCTTCTGGTAGATACGACGCGCCCATTGCTCATCGTTTAAGTAGGTCAGTACGCATTCTGCCAGAGTTCTCAGTTCGTGCGCCGAGGCGAATTTCGATTCGATCGATTGGACAATCCCCCGCACAACCCCCGGATCCCCGGTTTGCTGAGCCGCCGACCGGACCAACACTTCATAATCGCCGATGCCGCCGCACAAGGTTTCCGCCTTGGTATAAAGGCGCCGTGCGCGCTCCTTATCGCCGCGGGTGGTCAATACGGCGCCGGCGGTGGCGGCGCAGCCGACGGGGTCGGCACAGGCATCTGCGGCTTTCTCGAACAACTGGTCGGCCCACTGCGCATCGTCCAACTTGTCCAAAACGACCCGGGCCAGGCGTATATAATCACTTGAAGTGCGGCAGCGTTTTTCTAAATCGGTGTAGATTGCCTTGACCCAATTCGAATCGTTGAGGTTGGTCAATATGCCGTCTGCCACGTTGTTGATCTTCGCCTCCTCGTCGATTTTTTCCAACTGTTTCGTGTAGATCTCGCGGACCCACTCGGAATCCTGAAGATCGGCAGAAACGGCGTCGGCCAGTTTCAGATAATCGGGGAAATAGCGAGCTTGCGCTCCGGCTTTCTGGTACAGTTTGCGGGCGTAATGCTTGTCGCCGGTTTTTTTGAACACCTCCCGCGCCAGATTGACCAGGGCGGCGGATGTTCCACATTCGGTTTCGCGGGCGATAAATTCGGTGTAGAGCGCTGCATTGGCTTCTCTTATTTCGAGCTGTTCCTTGATCGCATCGATCCACCCTTGATCGTCGGCGTACTGCTGAATCGCCTCGCCGGTTTTTTTGAACTCGTCATTGCTTTTTACCGCCAACTCGGCCTGCTTCAACACCTTCTGGGCGGCAGGCTTGTCCTGAATTTCCTCGACCAGTGCTTTGGCCACCTCGATCAGTTGCTTGCAATTCGGTTGAGCACCCAGGGTCTTTTGATAAATCTCCCCGGCAACGGCGGCATCACCTGTATCAGCGGTGATGGCCTTGGCTAAATTGAACAATTGATCGAACGTTGTAAACCGGGCTTCGGCCTTTTTGTAGATGTCCAGTGCCAGCGTTTTGTCTGCGAGCGATTCGATGATCGATCGCGCGAGGGCCATCAACTCCTCTCCTTTTTCGATACGGTCGGCCGCTTTACGATAAATGGTCTTGGCATATTCGGGGTCCTTCAGATCCGTGGCGGCAGATGTCGCCAGCACGATCAGATCCTTACCGGACTCGAGAGCGGCTTCACCTTTGGCCGCCATAGATTTGGCCAGTTCCACATCTTCGACACCCTCGATGACTCCTTTTACCAGTTGGGCATAATCACTGCCGCTTTTGCAGCTATCAGCGGCCTGGTCGAAAATCGCCTTGGCCCGTTCCCGATCACCGAGCACGTTCAGAAAACCCTTGGCGCATTCGACATAATCGGCCGCCGATGAGCATTTTTCAACTGCAGCATCCAGCGGTTTCTTTGCCAGCTCCGCGTCGGCCATAATTTCCTGGATGCTCTTGCTCAGGGCAAAAAAGTCGGCGACGCGCGTGCATTTGTCCTGGGCTGCAGCCAGAGCTTCCGCCGCCATGGCGGCATCGTCCAGTTCCGACGCGGCGCGCGCCAGATTCACAAAATCCTGGGTCGTGGCACCGAAGCCTTTGGCCTGGAGCAGGTACTGCTTGGCTCTTTCCTTATCCTCCAGTAC
>JBATHN010000228.1:0-8115 GCA_049666885.1 Desulfobacterales bacterium | reverse complement strand
CCATTGAGGCATACACATGGCAGGCTTCCACGCAAGTGCCGCAGCGGGTGCAGGTTTCAAGGTAGTATTTTATCGCTTGGGTGAATTTGCCGCGGAAGAGATTCAACAGTTCCGTTTGGGTATGGCTGTCCATGGTCGTTAACCTCTTCTTAATTTGTTCATGGGGAGTGACAGAACCGCATGCATCAACTGGCTGAAGGGGAAAAACATCAAAAAAAGGTTGGCAAAAAAAACATGCAGCACCAACATGAAAGAATGGCCGGAGGAGGTTGTGCTGTAAGGCAGATCCGGTTTGAAAACCAGCAGACTGTAGAGGTAGGCGCGGTAGTCATCGACCGTCATCTCACCGTATTCGTACCACCGTCGGGCCCAGTCCATCTCGCTGCCGAAGATGACGATCAAAAAAAGCAGGATCAGCAGGTAGTAGTCTTCGGGAACTGAAAGATCTTTTACCGGTGAAATCATGCGCCGGAAAAGAAAAAAGAGCAAGCAGACCGCCAGGGTCAAACCGACGTAGCCGTTGCCGATAAAGACCTCGTGGGGAACGATCTGAAATATGCCGAATTCGGCAATCAGCTCCAAATGACCGATCAGCAGCAGGATGAGGCTGATGTGGAAGGCCATCAGAAAGACCCACAGCAGTGGTTTGTGCCTGAGAACAGTCGGAAACATGAACGTATCGTAGAGCGACCACAACCACTTGGGCTTTTTCTCAGGAAAAATCTGCAGCGTGGTGGGCTGCTTGGAGTACTGCCAGATCTTGACGACTCTCAAAATGGTCCCCACCAGAAAGATCGCGCAGGCGATGTAAACCATCGGTACCAGGATGAAATAGATGACGGATTGCACGGCAGCCTCCTTCTCAAGAATCGGTCGGGTAGGGGGCGTCGATGGACGCCCCCGTCGATATGCTAGGTGTTGCGTTTGATGAAGAACTTGATGGTTTTACCATCCTGTTCGGTTTTGAGGATCTCATTGCCGCTGGTGCGGGCCCAGGCCGGAAAATCCGTCAGAGAGCCGGGATCGGTGGAATGGGCTTCGATTACCTGGCCGATCTCTATTTCCTTGATACCCTTGCTGACCTTTACCACCGGCATCGGGCAGGGCAGGCCCTTTAAATCCATAACTTTTTCGACTTTGATTTCTTCGCTCATGATTGTCCTCCTCATCGGGGTGAATTAGGTGAATCCGTTTATATAAACAAGGTGATACGACTGTTGTTCGCTTCTTCGAGGAACTTGGCCACGCCGCAAAATGTCAGGTCCTTGTATTCAATCATCTCCTCGCGTTTGAACCCCATCAGATCCATGGACATTTCGCAAACAAAGATTTTTACTTCCAGCTCCTCGGCCATCTCCAGCATCTGTTCCAGGGTGGCCACATTTTTTTTCTTCATCAGGGATTTCATCATGGCCGTTCCCATGCCGCCCATGTTCATCTTCGACAGTTTCACGTCGCTGGTGCCCTTGGGCAGCATGGTACCGAACATTTTGCCCATGGTATCTTTACCACCGACACTCTTTTTCTTGTCCCTCAAGACAGGTGTGCCCCAAAAAGTAAAGAACATCACCGCTTCCATTCCCATTGCAACGGCCCCGGTGGCGATGACGAAAGCCGCCAGGACCTTGTCCAGGTCACCGCTGAAGACGATGGTGGCTACCTTGGGTTCGGTCGCCTTTTTGTCCAGTACATCGATCCGGCTCTTGAGAGCCGCCAGTTGTTCCTCGATTGTTTGCAGACTGACATCTTGCGGTTGGATTGCACTCTCGGTTTGTGGCATAGTTCCCTCCAATAGTTTATGGTGTTATATTATATTGTAACAATATTACAGTATGTTATTGTCGTAAAACCAGAAAATTGTATATGATGTGAACCTATTATTTGGAATATTATATCAGCGAGCATTTTTATGCGACAATTTGAATGGTTATTCGAGGTTCAACCGTTGGTGTTCGACTGCGGGTATCTCCCGAAACGGTTAATCCATCAAGTCTTTAACCGCCTCCATCGACGATTTGAGCAAATCGAGGTCGATCAGCAGGATTTTTCTTTGCTCCGGAGGAATCCGTAAAAGGACCTGATGGTGGACATCATCCATAAACTCTCTGATATCATTTATTTTTCTTTGCCCCTCGGATGTCAGGCTCAACAGGTGGACACGCGAATCCTCCGGATCCTTAATGCGCTGAACAAGACCCTTTTTCATCAAGCCGTCGACAATCTTGGAGATGCGGCTCTTGACGACATTCATCTTCTGGGCGATCCCCTTTGGCGTCAGGTAGCGCTCTTCGCCAAAGAGCAGCAGACAACGCAGTTCAGCGTCCGGCAGATCAAACCGGTCGCTTTGGTACTGCATCCGTTCCTGACAGCACTGATACAGCCGGCTTACCAGGCGCTGAAATTGTTCCAGCTGAAAAGGGGAAATGTCATCAAAGTGGCTGGCAGATTTATTATTCATGGCGTGAACCATATTACCGATTATTACGGTCTGTCAAGCTTTTTTGTAAAATTTTTAAATTATTTATTTAATTATAATTACAGCTGTTTTAGTTTGAATAAAGGTATATTTCGAATACATATATTTTAATTTACTGGGTAAACTTTATTCAGGCTGAGAGCATTTCGTTGAGAAGGGGAAGTGAAGGTGAGACCGGGCACCGGCTGACAAATTGGAATTAAACGCTCATGGCCCTTAAGCCACCACTGGTTCCGGGTTCTGAGTTTCGAGTTTCAAGTTTCGAATTTCTATTTGCAGGTCTGATTCTATCTTCGTGTTAAAACCAGACAATGGCCGGGGCTCTTAAATTAAAGCCCCAGCCATTGTCTATTGTGAGGCAGTGATAGGGGGGACTTAGGTCAGAATGACAGACCGGCTTCTACGAATGGACCGCTTATCTCGGTGTTGACGACCATGCCGTCATTGTCAATTTCATACCTGCTGAAACGGTATCCACCGACCGCATAAATCGGCCCGTAGGTTTTCCAGCGAAGCCGACCGATCAGTCCATAAGACTTTTTCCCGCCGATTGAGGTCCCTCGACCTTCTGCTTCGAGGGCCAAGATATCCAGGGGATGAAACTGCACGGCGGCAAAAACCATCGGAATCGGCAAGATAAAACTCTCCGATGCCTTGCCGATTGAATCCTGTTCGATATCGTCTTCGAATTCGATGGTCCGCACGTTAATGCCAAGGTCGACGTTAAGCCTGTCATGGGATACATCTTTGATAAAGGGAATACCATAATACAGGGCGATATCAAGATCATTCAGGGTGACTTTGGAATTCAAGGCGACATCGTCCTTGACGCTCTCGTCGCCGAAATCGAGCCTCATGTTGTTAAAGTTCGTGCCCTCATATTTTATGGTGGTCGCCAACACGCAGATGTTCGGTAGATACTGCGACATGTCCACAATGAACTGACTCAAGAATCGGGTGTCCTCATCGAAATCACGGTTGTCTTCAAGGGCCCACACACTTGCCGGACTGAGCGGATCGAAGGCCAATTCAGCGGTTGGAGGCTGCTTCCAGATCCACAGGGCGTCCTGCGCATCGAAGGCGTCCCCTTTTGGCGGCAAGGCGGTGCACAACAGAAGGACAAAGGCGATGCTCAAGTTGATTTTTTTCATCGTCCTTCCTCATTTTAGAAACACCAAGTTGGTAGAGCGCAAGCGAACCGTTCCTATGGCTATCATCCTATCAGCCCATGGGCAATATGTCAATTCTTTGTATTTTTAATGTATTACATAGAAATACACAATTACAGGGGCCGGGCAGTGGGAAAATCGGTGAAGAAGAAAGCGGGTGGGGGGGTGACAGCTAGCAGTGCCCATCCACGGTTTCGTTAAGGACACTATTAAGTTTCCGATCCAGAAACGTGCAATTTTCTGCAAGTTCAAGGAAATCAGCGGCATTGCGCGGAGGCGCACTCCTGTATGCCGCACACGCAATTCCGCCGATTGACGCCGATCTGTCCCGAAGCAGGCGGGGAATTGCAGAAAAGGGCCATTTATGGACGGAAACTAACTAAACCCACAAAGTCAAATGCCTAAATAGGCTCTGCGGACGTCGTCGTTGGCGAGCAGTTTTTCGGCCGAATCCGAGACGGTGATTCGACCGGTTTCCATTACATAGCCGCGGTGAGCAACCTTTAGGGCGAGGTTGGCGTTCTGCTCCACCAGAAAGATGGTCGTGTTACTCTCGGCATTGATTTTTTTGATGATGTCGAAAATCTGTCGGACGATAATCGGGGCCAACCCCAGAGACGGTTCATCCATCAGCAAAAGTCGCGGCCGTGCCATCAGGGCGCGCGAAATCGCCAGCATCTGCTGTTCTCCGCCACTGAGCGTACCGCCGGCCTGGGCGCGCCGCTCGGCCAGAATCGGAAATAGTGAAAAGATGTAGTCGATGTCCTTTTTCACGCCGTCTTTGTCCGTACGCAAAAATGCGCCCATGTCGAGGTTCTCCGTCACAGACAGACGGGGGAAAATCCGTCGCCCTTCCGGCACCTGGCTGATTCCCAAGGCAACGATTTTATTGGGGCTGAGTTCCTGAATGGGTTGGCCCATGAAAAATATTTCACCCGAGCGCGGTGGCGCAATGCCGCAAATCGACATCAGGGTCGTGCTTTTGCCGGCCCCGTTGGCGCCGATCAGGGTAATGATTTCGCCTTCCGCAATCTCAATGCTGATTCCCTTAAGGGCCTGTATGTTGCCGTAAAAGGTTTTGACGTTCCTGAGCTCAAGCATCGATCTCTTCCCCGAGGTAAGCCTTGATGACAGCCGGGTTGTTTTTGATTTCCTCTGGTGTTCCCTGAGCGATTTTTTTTCCATAGTCGACCACGAAAATGCGGTCGGAAAGGCTCATTACCAGCTTCATGTCGTGCTCGATGAGCAATACGGTCACCTCTTCCTGATCGCGCAGTTTCAAGATCAACTCATCGAGTTCATCTGTCTCGCTGGGATTCAGCCCGGCGGCCGGTTCGTCGAGCAGCAGAATAAAAGGATCAGTGGCCATGGCCCGCGCGATTTCGAGGCGTCGCTGGGCACCGTAGGGAAGGTTTTTGGCATACTCGTCGACGAATTTTTCGAGATCCATTTTCTCCAGAATACGGTAGCTGTCGTCCACAACCTGCCGCTCCTCTTTGCGGGTAAACGGCGGGCGGAAAATCGCCCCGGCAATGCCGGACTTCAAGCGGCAGTGGCGACCCACCATGACATTTTCGAGCACTGTCATGCTGGGAAACAGCCGGATGTTCTGAAACGTGCGCGCCAGGCCGACTTCGGTCACCTTGTTGGGCTTCAGTCCATTGAGCCGGACTTTATCTTTTCCCGGCGGCCGGACCGTCATTTCACCTTCCGTCGGGGGGTAGATGCCGGTGATGCAGTTGAAGAAGGTGGTTTTGCCGGCGCCGTTGGGACCGATCAGCGCAACGATTTCACCCTTCCGGATGTCCAAGTCCACGCTGTCCAAGGCACGCAGCCCGCCGAAATCCATTGTCAGGTGGGTCACTTCCACTATCGGTTCCATAGCTCCCTGCCGCCGTAATAGATAGGGTTAGGATTCATCCAGGCTCTTAAATTTATAGGTTCGCCGCGTAGCGCTGATGATGCCGCCGGGACGAAAAACCATCATGGTCACCAGAATAAAACCGAACAGGAGCATCCGGTATTCCGAGAAGGCCCTCAGGTATTCCGGCAGCAGGATCAAGGCCAGCGCGCCGAAGATCACGCCCAAGATGGAGCCCATGCCACCCAGCACCACGATGCACAGGACATTGATCGACTCCCAGATAGTGAAACTGGCCGGGTTGATGAAGGTGGTCTTGGCTGCGAACATCACCCCTGCCATGCCGGCCCACGTTGCGCCCAGAGCGAAAGCGGTCAACTTGGTTTTGGTGCGGTCTATCCCCATGGCCTGACAGGCGACCTCGTCTTCCCGCATTGCGATCCAAGCCCTTCCGATCCGCGAGTCCTTGAGCCGGTTGACCACGAAAATCGTGAAAAACACCAGAGCGATCAATAGAAAGTAGATGAAAATGCTGGACTGCTCCAGGGTCATTTTGATTCCGAAAAACCAGGGCCGCGGGATATTGGCGATCCCACTGGGGCCAAAAGAAAACGCGTTCCAGTTTTCAAGGATCAGGCGGATGATTTCGCCGAATCCGAGGGTGACGATCGCCAGGTAGTCCCCCCTGAGCCGCAACACCGGGTAGCCGAGAAGAATGCCGAAAAATGCGCCCGTGGCCGCACCGATGGGAAGCGCCAGCCAGAAGTTGAGGCCGAAATGGTAGTTCAGCAGTGCGTAGGAGTAAGCACCGACTGCGTAGAAGGCGACATACCCCAGATCGAGCAGTCCGGCCAGTCCCACCACGATGTTGATGCCTAGCCCGAGCATAATGTAAATCAGGGCGCTGATCATGATGTTGGTCTGGTACATTGAAAAGACGAAGGGGTATGCTGCGATGAAGGCAAGAACGACGGCAAGCGCCAACAGGTAAATTCTTCGATCTTCTGTGAGCCGCTGCCAGAGGGTAAGCCGGGCTCCGGCTTCTTCGGCCAGTTCTTTTTTGCGCCCCATCTCTTTGCGCCGCAGGAGATACCGCCAGATAAGGGAGAAAAAGAAGCTGCCGATGCCCACCAAAAGCATGTTTTCCCAGCGCCATTCAACCCGTTTGTAGATGGTGTTGACCCGGATGACCATGATCGGAAAGGTTAGAAACATGAACCAGAGCGACACCAGAAAAGACTTTTTGATTTCGGCAAGGCTGATCACTTTTCAAATCCTATCCCATTTTGTGTGGCCGCTTTCGATTCAATCGGTTGACCGATAAAGGTATGACAGTTGCCGTTTCGATGAAGCCGACGGTCACACTTTCTCTGATTCCGCACGTCCCAGGATACCGGAGGGTCTAAAAATCAAAATGAAAACCAGGAACAGGAATGCGAAGACGTCCTCGTAATCGCTGGAGATATAGCCCGTGAAAAAGCTTTCGGTCCACCCGAGAACCAGGCTGCCGAGCACCGCCCCCGGGATGCTGCCGATGCCGCCCAGAACAGCGGCGACAAACGCTTTGATGCCGGCGATGAAGCCAATGTAGAAATTGATTTGTCCGATATGGGAGGCAATCAGGACGCCGCCGATGGCTGCCGTGGCCGATCCGACGATGAAGGTCACCGAAATGACGCGGTTGACATCCACCCCCACCAGCATGGCCATCGCCTTATCCTGGGAAACCGCCCGCATGGCTTTTCCGATCCGGGTGAATTTAATCATAAAAGTCAGCAGGATCATGACAATTGCCGTGGTGACGTAAATGACGACTTGTGAGGAGCGGACGATGTGTTCCCAGGGCCGCAGCCACTCGAACTCAGGAATCAGGGCGGGAAACGGTAGAAAATCAGAAGTCTGCGCCAGCAGCACGTAGTTTTGAAGAAAAAGCGACATACCGATGGCGCTGATCAGGGCCGACAATCGCGGCGCATTGCGCAGTGGTTTGTAGGCAATTTTTTCGACCGTGTAGCCGTAGGCCGACGAGTAAACTACCGCCACTACGGCGGCGATAAAAAGGATAGCGACCGAGTTCCAGCCCATCAGCGTCAGGACCCCGGTGACAATCAGCGCCGTGAATGCGCCGATCATGTAAATCTCACCATGGGCGAAGTTAATGAGTTCGATGATTCCGTAGACCATGGTATAGCCCAGCGCGATCAGGGCATAAATGCTTCCGCGGGTCAGCCCCGCCAGAAAGAGCTCCATGAAGTAGTCGAAATCCCAGGACATGGCCATCTCCGTAAAATTCAGGAGGAAGGCGGTTCGCCTTCCCCCTTTTTCTCGTCCGGAATATTACTTTACCTCGACGTATTTGCCGTTTTTGACCACGTAGACAGAGAACCCGACACCGGTAGCATCTCCTTTCGCATCGAAACGGATCTTGCCCAACGGCGTGTCGACGTCATTTGTCTGCAAGGCCTTGCGCAAGGCATCGTAATCGGTGGAGCCGGCCTTTTCGATGGCGTTGAGCAGCGCCAATGTGGCGGCATACGCCTGGGGATAGAAAGCGCCCGGATCTTCGCCGTAAGCCTTGCGGTGCTCTTCGACGGCCTCATTATACATGG
>JBATHN010000227.1:0-3940 GCA_049666885.1 Desulfobacterales bacterium | reverse complement strand
CGTTGTTCGTTTTCTTCGGGAGTGTTAAACGTATAAGGTGACCATTCAACCACATAACCGAGAACCAGTCGCGTGTTGCCGGACTTTGCTTGTGAGACGGCAAAACTGACTGCATGTTCGCCGGCTTTACTGCCGTCTATTCCTATCAATATTGTATCAGTCATTGGATCTCCTTTACAAAAATGAAATTTGATGGTGGTTTACACGATTTTTATCGCCGGTTACTTTATCTGGCCAAATTCAATGAATGAGCCTTCTCTTACATTAACGCCCATTTCAATAATCACTCCGGATACATCACCAGCTGCATCAAAATCGAGACTGCCGGTGGCACCCTCATAGTTGATCTCTTTGCCTGCCTTGATCAAGGCTTTTGCTTTTTCCCACTCACCCGGCAGTATGACCTCACCGGGAGGAGTCGCCACGGCCCGCAAGGCCTGGGCGATCCCGGCACGTTCGGCTTTACCGTTTTTTTCAATGGCCAACGCAACCAGAAAAGCGGCGTCATAGGACTGCGCGACAAACGCCCCTGCTGGATTGAGACTGTCGGCCCAGGCATATTTGTTGAAAATTCTCGCTCCCGTGCTATCCGGGGCGCCCGGCTTGGTCACAATCATTCCTCTGAGCTTGTCACTTCCTATCGCAGCGATGAGGGTATTGCTCGCCATTCCGTCTCCACCGACAAACTGCTCGAATGCACCACTTTCCACTGCCTGACGCAGCACTGTCTGACCGGAGCCGTTTGCATATGCCAGCACAACCAACGTGCCGACGCCCGGGGATGACAGTGATCGTATAACATCACTGTAGTCTGTTTTTCCCTCTTCATGCGCCATATTCCCGGACACTTGCCCGCCTGCGGCTTCGAAAGCCTTGGAAAGCTCGGCGGAAATACCCTTCCCCCAATCATTGTTTACGTAAGTAATAACAATATGCTTAATCCCCTTGGACAGTAACAAGCGGGCCATTATGTTTCCCTGGTAAACATCAGAAGGAGAGGTGCGAAAAACGAGATCGCCGTCATCGAGCGATGTGATTGCGGGAGAGGTTGCTGATGGGGATACCGCCGTGATACCCGCGGGTATCGTCACATTTTTATATACGGCAATAGCCGCACCCGAACATAGCGGTCCGACAATGGCCAAGACTTTTTCATCGCGAACGAGGAGGGCGGCGGCATCCACAGCAGCTGTGACATCCGAGCAAGTCGAGTCGCCACTCGGCATGATAATTTTTTGACCGTTTAAAATGCCGCCCTGACTATTAATTTGCTGGGCCGCGAGTTTCGCACCTTTGTACATTCCTGGCGCCAAACTTTTAAGCGGGCCCGTGAATCCGGCGAGAAATCCGATTTTCACATCGGCAGCGGCGGGTGTCGATCCGATGAGGGCACTCGTAAGCGCTAATGCAAGAAAATATTTTTTGATTTGTGACATTGACGATTCCTCCTTGAAATTATTATGCCAGCTGTGAAGCGAAATATTTTTGAGTACTTCCTCAAAAACAACTTACCATTTTGGACGCTGATACATCCCGTCCGGTTGCCGCTACAAATCATAGGAATATCCATATTTCTGCTATTTTACGCCTTGTCGGCCGGGCGCTTCAACGTTCAAAATATCCACCTTATTTTTTCGCGAGTCCTAAGGTTGTTAAAAAGCCGTTAGAATCGAGGGAGCGTAAAAAGGATTCTAAGCAATTTCCGAAATGCGCACAGAAGATAGACTCGCTTTGTGAGTGAGGTCCAGAAGGGGAACAGCTTCAAATTACGATTATTTTATTGTATAAATAAATCAAATAGTTGATGTCAAGCTATTTTTCGTCGACAAATGATCTTTGCAATGTCCGTGAGTCTTTGTTGTGATCGCATTGAGTTCAAAGAAATGCATGGGCAGCGCAACGTACCCGACAATTGATCTGAGAATTTCAGAATGTCAAAAGACGATCAGATAACCTGAGCCTCTGCAATGAGACGCTTACAGATACTTTTTAAATTCCCATATGTGTACTGGGGCCGTCAGGAACACTCTTGGAACGAAATATACCAGAGGCTTTTCGGGTACAAGAAGGCCTACAAGGATTGTGATGTCCCGTCAGAATGGAAGGAAGGCCAGCTGCTGGGCCGCTGTGTGAATTAAGGGATTGAAGAATCGTAACCGTTCACAGGGTTGCAAAGTCCGATGCGCTTCAAAACATCTAGTTGTAAGCGTTTACAGGGTGCCGCAGATGCAAGGCGTCGGGCGCGCAGACGTACTTTTGTACTTCAAGTGCCCGACAACAAAGCAGATGCGGTGCCCTGTGAACGCTTACGAAGAATCAAATAAGCTTATAATGGACGACAGGCCTTGGCGGTGGAAACTAAAATGGATGCGGTGTGGGCAGATATTATTCTTTTTTTACATGCACTCTTTATAGCTTTTGTCGTTCTCAGTTTCATCCTGATTGTTGTCGGTATCTTTCGACAGTGGCATTGGACCGGGAATTTCTGGTTTCGAGTTGCTAATTTATCGGCAATAGGAATTGTTGCTGTGAATGCTTGGCTTGGCAAGATATGCCCGCTGACCATTTGGGAAAATGAATTGCGTAAAGCGGCAGGCGGGAATGTATATCCAGGTACATTTGTCGGGTATTATTTGCAGAAGGTAATGTATTATGATTGTCCGCTTTGGGTATTTGCGACAGGTTATACGGCATTTGCGGCACTCATTTTGATCACGTGGATAATCTGGCCGCCCAGATGGCCACGTTTTAGGTCCGGTAAAGATAGGTGACCATTGCGAGACCCTCCGCGAGTGAATACCAAATAAAAGGTAGAGTTTATGCTTCGCAAAATACTTCTTTCGCCATTATAACTGTTTCTCTGGGTTCGCATTGTTATAATCGCAGGCGCTCAAACGGGTTTTACAGAAGAATCAAGACAAGAGATTGAGGTTGAAAAGGGACTCAAGATTTAAATATTAAAGTAGATGTGGAATCAGGAGGCTAGCTGTAGCGGTCGCAGAGGACGTACTTCAAGAGAACGCGCTTTAAAATATTTTTTAAGAAAATTATTGTTTAAGGCACTCTAATAAATTTATTACGTCTCGAATCATTGATGCAACCATATCTGCATTTAGGCCTTCCATAAAATCGGGTGGGTGCTTGTCACCATCGATACGATTCAGTGCGTCCCGCAATTGAGTGCAAGCGGATTCATAGTCGCAAACGTTGATCAAATCGCTTGACGCTTTTAGCATACTTCTGAAGGCCTTCATACGGCAGCTCGCTATATGACCGTGTCCGGAAAATTTGATCGTTTCTTTTTCTACAAACTCATTGAAAGAATCGATGAGATAGGCCATAAGTTCGACCGGCGGCACTTCTTCAATTACACCAATGCCCTGAACAGGTATAAAAACATCTGAAACTTTTGTATTCGTCGATATCCTCAATTCCGCAGAGTGGTCGCCAAGTCTTGAGGGTGAAAATTCGACAATGATATCATAGGTTTTTTCATTCGGAATATATATCGAGGGTGGCGGGACATCGATATGTATTCTGAATGAGTCGCTTGCAGCGCTCACAATCCAAATTTTTCTTATTGCTATTTCAGTCTCGTCGAAATTGGTAAGCGTAAATATTACAGTCGATGACGAACCGATTGAGACATCACCAAAGTCCCATTCCGTAGGACTGCATTTGCATCTATTGTCTGCAACTGCCATTGGAACCACAATGGCAAAAAAAATAAGCAAACAACCCGCCTTTCTTATAATGTGAGCCGTCATTTCAATCTCCTCCTTTCTTCTTACTCGAAGGAGTGAAATTTGAGATAAGTGAACGGATTTAAATTTTTGTGAATCAACGGGTCCGCTCAGTTGCAACAGGAGAATCAGAGACAGTTTATGCGGATGGGCAATAGCTACAGCTTGAGGGGATCGTTCAAGCAGATTGCGAATGA
>JBATHN010000226.1:0-1538 GCA_049666885.1 Desulfobacterales bacterium | reverse complement strand
GGCGCCGGGAGATTATGGGGCGGCGATCATCATTGCGTCCAACAGCAACACGGTAGATGTCCCCGTCACCATGAAGGTCGTTCCTCCCACCCTATTGACGGTAAGCCAGGACATAATCCGTCTCGGTAATACGTTTTCCAGCGCCGATATTACGGTCGATAAAAATGGCGCCGATTCGATCACCGTTCAATCCGTCAATATTAACGCGGATTGGTTGGCAATCGAAGAGCTCAATCCGGGTGCCGGTGAAAGCGGAATCTTTCCGACGCAATACCGTGTTCAGGTCGATCGAAGTGGTCTGGCGCCGGGAGATTACGGGTCGACGATTACCCTTGAGTCGGAGAACAACACCGTGGAGGTTTCCGTCATCATGCAGGTGGCCGACGTCGCCGATGTCGCCGACGGCGCCCTCTACGTGCAGCTGATCGATCCGGACTCCTTCGAAATAGTATACCGGCAGACCGTCAACGCCGAAGCGGGCACCTACCGCTTCAATTTTGCCGACGTTGCCGCAGGCCGTTACCTGATCTTTGCCGGGACGGATCTGGACAATGACAAGTTTGTCGGCGATGCCGGAGAAGTCAACGGCGCTTACCTCTCGCTGTCGCAGCCGGTAACACTGCAGGTCGACCAAAACATGAGCGGACTGGATTTCGGTGCGGGTATCAATCTGATTTTGAGTGCGCAGTCGAACCAGGCTTCCGAATCGGGGCGCCGTCCAGCGTTTATTCCCGCATTCTGAATCGATGGAGCATCGATGCCGAAATTGCCGGTCAAGTCACTGTTGCTTCTGTATTGCGGTCTTTGCGCCTGCATGCAGGCACCGGCCGTTGACGGTGCAGAAAGCAAGCGAATTCCGGTTCGGATTCTGTACCAGCATGCCCTTTGCGGCGGAAACCGTCCGATCCCGTCGGTGACCCTTGTGGCCTGTTCAGACCAGTTGAAGCGGATTTTTATCGAATCAAAAGGGCGGATGCTCGGTCAGTCGCCGCCGGCACCGGCGGTCGACTTCGATGCGGAACATGTCGTCACCATCCAAATGGGCCAAAAGCCGACCGGCGGCTACGGGATCGAGTTGGCGGAACCCCATGCAACCCTCAACGACAGTGAGGCCCTCATTAGGCTGCGTTGGATCGAACCGGTACCCGGAGCCATCGTCACTCAAGTACTGACAAGCCCCTGCCTCATTTTGTCGCTGCCTATAGGTGGCTACGAAAAAATCGCGATAACGGATGAAAACGGGAATGTGCGCGAAAAACTCTACTTGCCGTGATTCCTATCAGGTGGGGGTGCAAAATCCGGTTGAATTTCGAGCGCTGTGGTCGTGTGGGCGTACTCAAAAAAACTTACCATTTTGGAGCCGATGCATGCCGTCCATCTGCGATGCAATATCTCGTAAAATCCTGATATTCCAACGATTTTATGCCTTGCCGGGCGGGCTCTTCGACGCCCAAAACTACTAACTTATTTTTTCGCGAACCCTTAGAGGGCGGCCTGTTTTTGAGATTCGACAGCGGGTCGAGGGTTGACCTCTATAT
>JBATHN010000225.1:0-6911 GCA_049666885.1 Desulfobacterales bacterium | reverse complement strand
AAAGACGGCTGAAACTCGCCGGCAACGGGCTCTATCCCCGGACCAGGCCCGTCTTCAAATAAGGGGGTCGGGTTTGTTCCCCAAGGTTGTGCCTTTTACGCGGTATCGGAATCGGGCCCGGTCTAAGATCCCGTTGACGACTCAGAAAGTCAGCCACTGTTCGCAACCGTTCATCCGGGCTCCGGCGCGTCATTTTCATGCACCGTGGTAGCGCGAAGGGCTATGACTGTTTGACACAACATTTCCTAATAAATCTCTAAATACGAAGCCCGAAACGCATCAATGCCCTGCGATTTCCTCTTTCAGCAGGCAGCAGGCAACCCGGTATTCAGGCGTTCCATCGGAGCGGTAACTGAGGTTGTCGGGCTGAATGAGCTTGTTCATCACGCAACCCTCCGGAATATCGAGCTGGAAAAGGTCATTTTCGTTGATCGGTTCCCGCTCGGTCAGACGGTTGCCGTCGATCATCAGGCTGTGCAGCGCAAAATCCTCACACAGCGGACAACGGTAGACGCGGCCGTTCGGAAAAACGAAATAATTATACGCCACGCGTCCGGCGCATTCGAAACGGTCACCGGCTTCCAGGAAAACTTTAGGATAGGTAACCGTTATGCCCAGCCGCGCGATCGCCTCGGCCGCCGTGGGCACGGTGTCCAACCAATCGTTTCTGGCCACCTGCAGGTTTTCCGTTCGATTGGCGGCCGAGCGGCCTCGAATGCCGATAACCTGAATGAAAAACCGCTTCACGCCCAGTGAGATGAGCAGCGGTCCCATCAAGACGATTTCATGAATGTTGGCTTGACTCACCGTAAAGATCACGCTGACCGAAAAACCGCGGGTCACGGCCTGGTGGATACCGTTTGTGCAGGCAGCAAATGAGCCCGCACCACGAATCAAGTCGTTGGTGGCGGCAGTAGCGCCGTCAAGGCTAAAACTGAAGTAGTCGAGTTCCTGCGGCGTGACCTTGGACAGGATGCCGTTGAACAAGAACCCATTGGTGTCTACGGTGATTGAATCGTATCCAAGATTCCGGGCCTTCTTGATCATAGGAGCGAGATCGGGATGCAGCGTCGGTTCTCCACCCAGAAAGACGATGTTGGCCTTGACGGACCTGCTGGCAAACAGGTTAAGCCAGGTTTCGACAGTTGCCAGCGGAAGGGTTTCATCGCCGTGCTGGTGGCGGTTGATGTAGCAGTGGCGGCAGGTCAGATTGCAGCGGGTGGTGATGTGAAAAAAGACGTTGGCGGAATCTCGTGTAAAAGAGACGGTTTTTTTCATTTCTGTGATTTCTTGAGCTGTTCGACCTGCTTCTTGGCCTTGATCAGCTCGTCGTTGGTCAATCGCAGCCGAATCGACATGTATTCGGCAAATATTCTGTAAAGCAACAACAAAAAGTCCAGTTTTTCATCACGGGTTCCCTCGCGGTTCATGCGTTCTTTCGCGGAGGTGTCCACCGCCATGCATACGGTTTGACCGACGGCCGATACCGTCGCAGACCGGCTCAGGCTATCGATGATGCGCATCTCACCGAAGATTTCGCCTTTTCGATCGATGGTTCCGATTTCATGACCGGCCTTGGAGATCTTGATTTTGCCGGAGAGAAGGAAGTAGAGCCAGGGATCCAGGTCGCCCTCTCTGATAATCACCTCGCCGTGTTCATACTGACGGATCTTGCTCAAACGCAACAGCTTACCCAGGCTTTTGGTTTCGAAGTTCTTCAAGGCGGGGATCGCCATCAGTTTCTGAATATTCTCGATATTTTCCTTGAGATACTTCGATTCGATCATTTTGTCCTCGCCTCGTTTGTCGTATTATGCCGGGCTTTTCGGCGCGATTAGACCGCACTCCACATCAAAAAGATGGCCATGGCAGCCTTATCGCGCTGAACCAGTTTTTAATTTTATCAAACTGCAGGATTTCTTTCAAGACAGTCTTTGGACAATTGAATGTCGAATTCGACTGGATAGCACCCGTCGAAACACGCTTTACAGAAATGTTTTTCCGGCTTGGCTATTCCTGTGGACCCGAGAAGACCATCGATGCTGAGATAGTGGAGGGAATCGAGACCGAGAAAATCCTTTAGTTCGGTGATCGACATCCTGGCAGCGATCAACTCACCCTTCGTGGAAAAATCGATGCCGTAGTGGCAGGGATAGCGGTGGGGCGGACCGGCCACCCGCATATGCACCTTTTTGACACCCAGCTCGCGTAGGGCCTTGACCCGGGTTCGTGCAGTTGTCCCCCTTATGATCGAATCCTCAATAATAATGATATCTTTCCCCCTAAGGAGGTTTTTTACCGGGTTCAATTTGACCCTGACGCCGAAGTCCCGCATGCTCTGCGTCGGTTGGATAAAGGTCCGGCCGACATAATGATTGCGGATCATGCCCATCTCGAACGGAATGCCGGAGGCCTCCGAATATCCCAGAGCTGCATAGGTGCCGGAATCGGGAAAAGGCATGACCAGGTCGGCCGCGACCGGGGCCTCTTTAGCCAGGCGGCGCCCATGCGCCTTGCGGGTCAGGTAGACGTTGTGGCCGTTGATGTTGCTATCGGGCCGAGCGAAGTAGATGAACTCGAAGATACACAATGTGTGCCGGGTTTCGGTGTGTGGATTGATGCTCCTGACGCCTTCCTCGTTGATGATGACAATTTCGCCGGGGTCGAGCTCGCGGATGTGTTCGGCCTCGATGAGGTCCAGAGCGCAAGATTCGGAAGCCAACACGTAGTGGCCGTTCAGTTTGCCGAGGCACAGCGGACGGAACCCGTTGGGGTCTTTAATGCCGATCAGCTCGCCCTTGCAGGTCAGCACCACCATTGAATAGGCGCCTTTGATTTTTTTGACGGTTTCGATTAGGGCTTCTTCAAACCCCAACTTCAAATTTTTAACGAACAGGTGCAGGAAAATCTCGGTATCCATGGTCGTCTGGAAAATCGACCCGGACTCTTCGAGCTCCCTCTTGAGAGAGTGCGCATTGACCAAATTACCGTTGTGAGCGACCGCGTAGGATTTGTTGCGGTGATGCACGACGAAGGGCTGTGCGTTGGCGAGAATTGAACTGCCGGTGGTGGAATAGCGCACGTGGCCGATGGCGATAGGACCTTTCAACTTTTCGAGTTGACTGCTTTCGAACACCTCGGGAACAAGCCCCATGCCTTTGTGGGCCGTGATCCGGCTGCCGTGCAAAACAGCAATACCGGCACTCTCCTGTCCGCGATGCTGGAGGGCGTAAAGACCGAAATAGGTGAGCCGTGCGGCTTCTGGATGGCTGTGGATCCCGAATATTCCGCAGGCTTCCCGCGGTTTGTCCTCTGCGTCCAACTCTTGGTTGTTGTGGTTCATATCCTTTTTCCGCCTGTCATGTCGGGCCAGGTTAGTGTCTTAACACGTATCCCTGCCGGCAACGCAGCCTTCGCCGCTGCCATGCAATCAGAACGCTCACCTGTGGTAGTCCTGCAAGGCCTGCACCCGGTATCGGCACTCCTTTAAAGCTGCAATCCCCCGACTTATGGCACTGGCTCCTGCCAGCGTGGTGGCATAGGGTATACCGAACTTGATGGCCGCCCGCCGGATCATGTAACCGTCCTGCCGGGGCGTCTCTCCGCTGCCGGTGTTGATAACCAGTTGGACCTCGCCGTTCTTGATGGCGTCGACGACGTGGGGTCGTCCCATGGAGACTTTTTTGACAATTTCATTCGGTATGTTGTTGGCGGTCAGCAGGCGGGCGGTGCCTTGGGTGGCCATAATCTTGAAACCGATGGCGTGAAAATGGGCCGCGACCGGCAGGACACCGGACTTGTCATTGTCTTTGACGCTGATGAAAACGGTTCCGGAGGTCGGCAGCCTCTGGCCGGCCCCGATTTGGGCTTTGGCATAGGCCGGACCGAACTGCAGGTCGATTCCCATCACCTCGCCGGTAGACTTCATCTCCGGTCCTAGAAGAGTGTCCACGTCCGGGAAGCGGTCGAAAGGCAGCACCGCTTCTTTCACCGACACATGCCCCGGGACGCGTTCCCGATCGAAACCGAGTGATGTCAAACTGTGGCCCAGCATCACTTTGGTCGCCAGTTTGGCCAGCGGCACACCGGTTGCCTTGCTCACGAATGGGACGGTTCGGGACGCCCTGGGATTGACCTCCAGTACGTAGAGTTGGCTGCCCTTTATGGCATATTGGACATTCATCAACCCGACGACCTTCAGCTCGGCGGCCATGGCCTTGGTGGCGTGCGCTATCTCGGCCAACACAGTCGGGTCGAGACTGTAGGGCGGCAACACGCAGGCCGAATCTCCGGAGTGCACACCCGCGGCCTCGATGTGTTCCATAATGCCGCCGATAACGGTCGTCTCGCCGTCGCAAATAGCGTCAACATCCACCTCGATCGCATCTTCGAGGAATTTGTCGATCAGGATCGGGTGTTCCGGTGAGGCCAGAATGGCCAACCGGCTGAAACTCTCCAAACCGGCCCGGTCGTAAACGATCTTCATGGCTCGCCCGCCCAGCACGTAGGAGGGTCGCACGATGACCGGGTAGCCGATGGCCTCCGCGATCTCCAGTGCTTCTTCAACCGTAAGGGCCGTCCCGTTTTCCGGTTGGACCAGGGCAAGCTTTTTCAGCATGGCCTGGAAAAGCTCCCGGTCTTCGGCCCGGTCGATGCTTTCCGGCTGGGTCCCCAAGATCGGCACCCCCGCCCGGTGCAGCCCCACCGCAAGGTTGAGCGGCGTCTGACCGCCGAACTGCACGATCACGCCGTCTGGCTTCTCGGTCGCGACGATCTGGAGCACGTCTTCTTTTGTGAGCGGCTCGAAGTAGAGCTTGTCGGAGGTATCGTAGTCGGTACTGACCGTTTCAGGGTTGCTGTTGACCATGATGCTCTCCACCCCCTCTTCCCGCAGGGCAAAAGAGGCATGGACACAGCAGTAGTCGAATTCAATGCCCTGGCCGATGCGGTTGGGCCCACCGCCGAGAATCATCACCTTCCGGTTGCTCGACACCCGGGCTTCGTTCTCGGTCTCATAGGTAGAATAGTAATAGGGTGTAGCGGCCTTGAACTCGGCGGCGCAGGTGTCAACCAGTTTATAGACCGGCTGAACCCCCAGCTCGGAGCGCCGGCTGCGGATCTCGTCTTCGGTGACGCCGGTCAGATGGGCCAGCTGAATGTCGGAAAACCCGTTGGCCTTTGCCTGCCGCAGAAGCGGTTCCGCGAGGGCTTTTCTGTGCTCGATTATTTGTCGCTCAACGGTGAGGATGTCCTGAAGTTGATACAGAAACCAGGGGTCGATGTGAGTGAGGTCGTGAATCTCCTTGGTCGACATTCCGGAGAGCAGGGCGTAGCGCAGGAAAAACAGACGCTGGGAATTGGGGACGGCCAATTTTTTCTCGATTTCGGACTTCGCGGGGATTTTCTCCGGTGGTCCGTCGACATCATAGAGGTCTTTGCCGTCGGCACCGAAGCCATAGCGGCCGATTTCGAGAGAACGAATCCCTTTTTGCAAGGCTTCTTTGAACGTGCGGCCGATGGACATCGTTTCGCCCACCGATTTCATTGCGGTTGTCAGCACGTCGGTGGTCTCGGGAAATTTTTCAAAGGTCCAGCGCGGAATCTTGACCACGCAGTAATCGAGGGTGGGTTCGAAAGAGGCGAAGGTCTCGCCGGTGATGTCGTTGGGAATTTCATCCAGCGTGTAGCCGACCGCCAGCTTGGCCGCGATCTTAGCAATCGGAAATCCGGTCGCCTTGGAAGCCAATGCCGAGCTCCGCGACACCCGGGGATTCATCTCCACGACGACCATCTCCCCATTTGCGGGGTTGATGGCAAACTGCACATTGGAGCCACCTGTATCGACTCCGATTTCCCTCATGATGGCGATGGAGGCATTGCGCATGACCTGGTATTCCCTGTCGCTGAGGGTCTGGGCGGGTGCAACGGTAATGCTGTCGCCGGTGTGAATTCCCATGGGGTCCATGTTTTCAATCGAACAGACGATGACCACGTTGTCGTTCTTGTCCCGCATCACCTCCAACTCGAACTCCTTCCAGCCGAGTACGGATTGTTCGAGCATGACCTGATGAATCAAGCTGGCGTCGAGCCCGGACCGCGTCAGAGTTTCGAGTTCCTCGGGATTGTAAGCCACCCCGCCGCCGGTACCGCCAAGGGTGTAGCTCGGGCGCACGATGATGGGAAAACCGATCACATCGCTGACCGGCTGGACTTCGTCCATGCGCGTCACGATGCCGCTGCGCGGGATCTTGAGCCCGATGCGGCTCATAGCCGTGCGGAACATGTCGCGGTCTTCGGCTTTTTTAATGGAAGCAAGAGTTGCGCCGATCATTTCGACACCATACCGCTCCAGTGCGCCCATTCGCGCCACTTCCACGGCGGTGTTGAGTCCGGTCTGGCCACCCAGAGTCGGCAGGAGGGCGTCCGGGCGCTCCTTCTCGATGATCATGGCCACCGTTTCGGGGGTAATCGGTTCGATGTAAGTCCGGTCGGCTGTTTCGGGATCGGTCATGATGGTAGCCGGATTGCTGTTCACCAGGACGACCTCGAATCCCTCTTCTTTAAGGGCCTTGCAGGCCTGGGTTCCGGAATAGTCGAACTCGCAGGCCTGACTGATGATGATGGGACCGGCACCGATGATCAGGATTTTATTAATGTCCGTGCGCTTGGGCATGGTGTGATGGCTTCGTATTCCGCATGTAATTCGCTTACTGTTTGTCCATCAAATCCTTGAAACGGTCAAAAAGGTAGCGCGCATCGTGGGGACCCGGTGAGGCTTCAGGGTGGTATTGCACTGCAAAGACCGGATAGGTCAAATGCCGAAACCCTTCCAGGGTGTTGTCGTTTAAATTGATGTGGGTGATTTCGACATCGTGGCCTTTGATGGAGTCCAGGTCGACTGCAAACCCATG
>JBATHN010000224.1:0-2441 GCA_049666885.1 Desulfobacterales bacterium | reverse complement strand
GACAGAAGAAACCCTGCGATCGACGCCTATGAGGGACATTAGTCGAACACAATCCCCACATATCCTACGAAACTGTCGGCGGGACGCTTATCGTAGCTTGTGGCATAGACGACGGTCTGGGCCCGCTGGGCGCCCAGACGGCCGGCTGTCGCAATGGCCGTCGCCGCCGCACCGGCACAGCAGGCGTTCTGATTGGCCAGGGCCTCATCGATGACCTTGACGGGATCCATCGCCAGCATGGTTTCGATGATGCGGCTGTCATTTGAGTTCTTGACCCAATCCACCGCTGAAGGGCCGTCACCGTGAGAGGTGAACCCATAATTGGATCCGTAGTGGGTCAAGTCGGTCGAACCGATCACTTTGATGCGCAACCCCAGTTCCGAAGCGATTTCGGCCGCTGTTCGGCCGACTTCAAGCGACGTGGCGGTCGGCGGTGCACCGATGGGAATGATCTTCACATCCGGAAACAAATACTTGATGAACGGCAGCTGCAACTCGATGGTGTTGTCCGGATGGTGATGCCGGCCGGTTTCCACTTGAAAATCGAAGCGTTCCAGGAGCCGCTCTGCCAATTCGCGGTGAATCTCAATTTCCCCGAAAGGCGTATCCCAGGCACCATCGGCCATGATGTAAAGACCAGCGTCCGGGTGCAGGTGCATGCCGAACACCATGATCACCTCCGGTGCTGTCCCTCTCGAAAGTGTGTGGATCACGTTGCAGGCGATGCTTCCGGAATAATACCAACCGGCATGAGGCACGATCCCCCCGATAAACTCACTGCCGAGCAGAGCAGTGTGCTCCCCCTCCCCCAAAAATGTTTGAATTTCACGCTCACAGGCCTTCGGCTCCGCCGGGTACCAGCTTCCGGCAAAGTCTGCTTTGCGCACGTCCATCACTCTTTCCTCCTTTCATCTTGCGCTTGAGAATCTCGAAATAGGCGTCACTATTACAAACTAAACACTCATGGCCCTATGGGCCACCAAGGTGCATGAAAATGATGCGCCGGATTCTGGATGAGCGGTTGAGAAAAGCGGCTGACTGTCTGAGTTGCCTACGGGATTTTAGACCGGACCCAATGCCGAAACTGCATGAAAGACACAATAGTGGGAACAAGCCCGAACCCATTATTCGAAGACGAGCCTGGTCCGGGCTTAGAACCCGTTGGCGGCGAGTTTCAGCCGCGACTCGAAATCGGTTATCCGGGCTCCGGCGCCCACCTTATTCTCGTGTAAAATCAGGGACGACTGAATGACAACCTAACATCTAATACCGGCCGCCGGTCTTTGTTTTTCGGCAAAGCGTGACTATTATCTAGTGTCCATTCATAAATGGTCTTTTTCCCGCTGGACTGCGTTCTCCGCGGGTTTCCGGCTGCGGCGTACATAAAGTACGCCTCGCCGCAAACCCTTGTGCGGCCTTGCCCAGCGAAAAAAATCCTCACTTATGAATAGGACACTCAACAGTGCCTAAAAAGATCGCGGATGGGCACTATCTAAAGGTTGAATAATAAAACGATAAACCGGTTTCACAATCTAACGAGTGAGCTTTAGTTCACCATCCGGAGGAAACCATGTGGGAATATACCGAAAAAGTTAAGGATCACTTTCTCAACCCGCGCAATGTGGGCGTAATTGAAGACCCCGACGGGATGGGCGAAGTCGGTTCTCTTGCTTGCGGGGATGCCCTTAAGTTGATGTTTAAACTCGATGCGTCTGGACGTATCGACGATGTCAAATTTCAAACTTTTGGTTGCGCCAGCGCCATCGCTTCTTCATCGGCGTTGACCGAAATGATTAAAGGCCTGACACTCGAAGAAGCGGCCAAGATTACCAACGAGGATATTGCCCGGTATCTCGGTGACTTGCCCAAAGAAAAGATGCACTGCTCGGTCATGGGGCGCGATGCCTTGGAGAAAGCCATCGCTTATTACCGCGGGGAACCGGAAAAAAAGGTCGAGGGTGAAATCGTTTGTGAATGTTTCGGTGTCACCGACCGCGAGATCGAGCGCGCCGTCAGGGAAAACCACCTGCGAACTATCGAGGATGTAACCTCGTATGTCAAAGCCGGGGGTGGCTGCGAAAATTGTCACGATCGGATTCAGGAAATCATCGACTCGATCCTCGGCACCGAGCGGCCGGCTGCCAAAAAACCGGCGAAATTGAGCAACATTCAAAAGATCAGGCTGATAGAGGAAACCCTTGAGCGGGAAATCAAACCGGCCTTGCAGAAAGACGGCGGCGGCATCGAACTCGTCGACGTGGACGGCAACACGGTGATGGTTCGTCTGTGCGGCACCTGCTCTGCGTGCAGCGCTTCGCAGGTCACACTTAAGCACTATGTCGAAACCAAGCTGCAGGAGCTGGTAACGCCTGAATTGGTGGTGGAGGAGGTGGCCTGATGAAAACCGTATATGTCGACAACAATGCCACGAGCCGCATCGC
>JBATHN010000223.1:0-5476 GCA_049666885.1 Desulfobacterales bacterium | reverse complement strand
ACGCAGTCCCAGCCTTCCGGTGGGGGAGATTGGCGATAAATTCGACATCGCTCGGCCATGGTCCTTGACGGTCCGTCTCCAGGCCACATTTCCAGACTGCGCTTAAAGAGACCCAACGCATCGTCCCAGTGCTGGTCGCAGTAGGCGGCGTACCCGTCGGCGTAGCCTTTAAACGCCTGCTCCTGCTCCTTGGGAAGCTCGGCGCTCGATCCGGCAACCAGTTCGTAGACGCGGACGCACTGCTGTCGGCCGACCACCCTTACCGAATCGAGCTCCCGCAGAATGAAGTCGTCCTTGACCAGGTTCGCCGTGTTCTCGCCGATGAGAATATCGGTTCCGTATATTTTGTTGAGCCCCTCGAGACGGGATCCGAGGTTGACCTGATCCCCCAGGACGCCATAGGCGAAACGATAGCGGGAGCCCAGGTTGCCCACGAGCATGGGCCCTGAGTTGATCCCGGTCCGGGCTTTTAGGGCAGGGCGGTCTACCGCTTCCCATTCCAAGCGCAGGGCGCGGAGCTGCTCACGCATGGCCAGCGCCGCCGCACAAGCCTTCTGGGCATGGTCAGCCTGTTCCAGGGGGGCACCGAAAAAAGCCATGAGCTCGTCACCCACGTATTCCTTGAGGGTCCCCCGGAAGGCGAAGATTTTTTCGGACATTTTTTCAAAGTAATCACTGAGAATATTTATCATCTCATGCGGGGTGTAGTACTCTGAATAGCCGGTAAAACCCTCTATATCGCTGAACAATACGGTGAGAGTTTTTTCTTCTCCGCCCAGTTTCAAGCGATCCGGCGCCTTGAGCAACTCGTCGATCACCAGCGGCGCCACGTACTGCCTGAAGGTGCCCCTGATCCGTTTGCGTTCCCTTTCTTCGGTGACATAATAGTACGCGGTCAGGGCCGTATAGTTCAGGGAAAGAACCAGCAGGGGAAAGACCATGTTGAGCCACGCACGGTAATAGATGAACAACCAGCGGGCCACGAATATATGGAGGGCGAACAGACCGATGGCGAGGCAGAGACCCTTGATGGCGCTCATGCGCGGAAGGGCCGCCCCTGTTAAAGCCCCCAGGCTGATGATGGCAATCAGGTCGAAAATCTTTGACCAGTTTGGTCTGGTGATGAAGTTCTGGGTCAAAATGTTGTCGATGACGGTCGCGTGAATTTCAATGCCGGGATAAAGCGGGCTGACGGGAGTGCTCCGCAGATCGTGGGTCCCCATGGCGGTGGCCCCGACAAGGACGATCTTGTCTTTGAAAGTGCCTTTGGCAATCCGTCCCCTGAGAATATCGCTGATGGAAATGTGCCGAAACGTTTTTGGCGGCCCGAGGTAGTTGACCAGCAGTTCGCCATTTTCATCCGTCGGTATAAACCGCTCCCCCAGCTGAATCCCCTCCACCCCGTAGCGGGCGACCCTGACCATCAGCTGCGGTTTGTCGAGGTAGTACCAGACGCACAGCACCGATAGCGGCGGGAAGAGATCCTCTCCGCACTGGATGATGAGGGGCATCCAGCGCACGACACCGTCCTGGTCGCTTCTGACGCTGTAGTAACCGGAAGAAGCGGCCGTTTTGCTGAAAATCTCGAGATTGGTCTCAGGGGCATAAGCCTTTATGAACGGATCGACGTCAAGGTCTTTGTCTTTGTAAATGACAAGCGGGTATTTCGAAGAGCTGATATGTTCGATTTGCCGGTCGATGTGACTCGGTTCAATCCGGTAGTCGAGTTCGTCCTCACTCATGTGAAAGAAGTATCCAAGAACAATCGCGGCGGATGAGTTTTTCAGCGCCGTTGCCAGGATCAGATCGTTGTCGGCGTTTGTTTCGTGTTCCTTTATGAAGGCATCCAGTTTCGGGTTGTTGATGTCAAGAGCGCGGATCTCTTCCCCGAAACGATGAATGATGGACAATTGGGAGTTGGCGTCCGGCTCCAGAAATCCGATGTCAAAACCGATAACCTTGGCACCGTCTTGAGACAAGAGGTTTACGAGTGTGGCAATTTTAGAACGGGACCAAGGCCAACGCCCCTCTTCATCGAGACTCTTCTCGTCGATCAACGCCATGACCACCGGTGTTGACGGTTGCAATTGACCGCGTGACCGGAAACGAAGATCGTAGGTTTTCAGCTCGATCATGTCGAGTATCGGGTTGCCGGACAGGAAGAGCGTTACGACGAGAAAGATAACGGTAAATGTGATGGAGGCGGGATTAATATAGAAAATTGATTTAAGCTGTTTGAAAAATCGTTTCATCGGTCGCTCGCGGGGTGGAAGAGGGCGCTGTTTTCAAGGTTTCATGAAAAAACCAGACAATCTCCTGGCTACGAAGGAAAAACCGTTAGCGACCAGATGTGGTTGTGAGTGACCTTTATGATAATGGGAACCCTGGATGCTTCCAACCGCATATCCGCCAAGCTCCCGAACAAGTATACCCGTCAAGCTCCCGAACAAGTAAACGGCCACATGCTGCATCCATGTTCAGCCCCAAACACATTGGCCTGCAAGTTGGCGATCCACTGCTTTCCGTCCTGAGTGACGCGGAGATAGCGCATGGCTTCCTGAACGTAAATGTTCACATGGTCCCAGTAAAATTTAGCGTTGTTTTCACGCAGGTCCCCGGGTGTTTTGTACCCGAGTTGTGCGTTAAGGCCGAGTTCCTCGAATTCGTAGAAAAGAGCCGTGCATTTTTGGATGCGATAAGGGTCGCCGAGTTGGCCGATGAAGTCAGCTGCCCGCACGAGCCCTTGGTAGCCCTTGGTGTCCTTGTACATCTCGCCATCGGGAACAGGAAAGCGGGTCATTTCGATGTAAGAGGCCATCAGTTCGGCATCGACCAGTCCCTCAGTCAGCATACCCTTTCCAAACCGCTCACGCACGAACATTTTGCTCCGATCAACGTGATAGGGGGCGAGTACCGCATCTGTGCCGCCGGGCGGAATGGTCGCTATTTGTCCGTCAATGCCGGTGGCGATTGCACTGTCGCGGTCATCCCGGCATATCCCTTTCACATAGCCGATATCGTGACACAAGAGTGCGATGATAAAATTCGCCCAATCTCTTGGTGTCACGCCGCCCTCTGAAAGGTGCTTCCCTTCCAGGATGGTCTGTCCAGCCAGGGCCACCATAACCGTGTGCTCGACATTGTGATACAGGGCATCGGAGTTGGCGATAATTTCTAAGGCAAGATGCGACGACCACCCGATCACATTTCCGAGCTCCTGTTCCATGTTGCTGTAATTGCGCTTGTAGCCACTCCTGAGTTGGTCGATACAGTAATCCATCTTGATTTTTTCAAGATTCAACATGGCCCGAGCACCTCCTTTCCTTTTAAAACGGCTTCTACGACCGCCTGTGAATGCACATCGGCGACCCCCCATCTATAAATACTAAATTTTTGTTTTAGCGCTATCAAATTTTCGATCGAAGGAACGATGACGGGCTGCGTCCGTGCGACCGGTTGCCGACAAAGCGGAGCTAAGAGCGGAGGAAGTGAGTCTGAAAAGAGATCCGAGAAGATGTCGTTGAGTTTCATGGGACCAATACCTCTTATTGGGGCATTTCACCCAAATTTTTGGGGATTGTTCACCACGTCATCGATCAACACATATCAAAACCGCCTGCCTTTCTAATGGAAAACTCTGAAATATAATGGAATTCACTGTTTAATTAATTCTGGCGCGTTCTTTGCTTTATAAGGTTAAAGCCGATTTTCTTTGGCATCGTCGGAATTTGACGGACGATGAGACCCACAAATCAATACCACTGATCACCCTTACGAGATTTAACGACATGGCCTACACTATTTTTATCTTGTCCATCGCATTGTCGGCAATCGTTTTCGGGATCGCCTTTTTACGACCGACGCTCAAAAAGCGGTCATACTTCGGCATTGACCGGCGCAACCGGAGGGCAAAGCTGAAAACCAGGCTGAAAAAAGACCGGTACTTTGTCGTCATCGAATGATTGAAACCGAAATTTGGGATCGGGCATCGGGTTTATCGCTCACCATCCCGTCATTCTTGCCATAAAAAGAAACTCGTAAGCCAGCCTCAGGTTATCCACGTAGAGACGGTAGAATTTCTTTTTTCCCCCACCTTCGATCAGTTCGATTTCAAACTCCTCCAAGTCTATGGCCTTCATTGACGTCATCATCAACTGCAGAGTGCGTTTCTCGTTGTCATGCAGCAGCACCCATCCCGGTTTACCAGCCGCCCATCCATATGGACTGTCTTTTACGATCTGCATGATAATTTCTTAAACCTTGAACAGTCCTTTTAGCAATGATTTTTTTCGGAAGATGCCGTTTACAATGGTTTGACTCTTTCAAAATTTTGCAGATAATGGTATAGTTTTTTTGGAAAGAGGTTGAAAGGTTTCATAATTTTGACTGTTTCATCCAATACCCGTTCAATGGACCTATCTGAATACGGTCATTCCGTTTACGGATAGGCCCCAATGAGAAGAGGCAGGAAATGGCCGAACAGGAAAATCGTTCTCCCACAGAGAAAAGAACGGAACCCAGAATTGAAGCCGGGCAATTCCACAGCGTTGAAATTAATCCGGGAATCCCCTTGCCCATTTACCAGTTCAACCTCAGGGATGTTTCTGACAACGGCGTGTGTATCTTGGTCAAGGCAGACTCTCCCATCCTGGAGCATCTAAATGTGGGTCAGGTTCTGGACTTGAAATACTACGCCATGGACGAATCCAAAGCCAACGTCGTCAGACAGTTGAAAACCAGAATTCGCCACATCACCAAGGGCACTCCCGGCCATTACAACGGACACTGTCTCGTGGGGGTCGCCATTTCCAGCGAATCGGACGAGGATTTAGAGTAGGGAAGGGTGGGGCGATTCTTTGATTGCGTCTCGTATTCACACCTGAGCCCAGTCTGAAAATCTCTGCGAAATGAAATCCGGAGCCGGACACCTGAACACCCGACCGGCTCGTTCGATCTTGAGAGTTGGCCGAACCCGGCTCTGCGATCCGTTCACAATCATCATTTCTGCCCGTCGCGGTTTCACCACCCCCCTGTTTCGGCATCCAATCGAGTCAGGAGCCGTTTTTCCCCACATGCCGAACATCATGAGTGCAAAAGCACATAAAAATATCGTCCGCCGGAATTTGTCGGCACATCATGCTGTAGGTATTCCAGCTTATAATTTTACTGAAACAAAATACCCAATTGTGTGAAAGTATTTACATATTTTTTTTGATATATTTTATATTGACGGAATAAGATATAAGAATTGTTAAGTATTAAACAATTTTTAAATTGTGCATGAATTTTGCTAAAATAACCACCGCCGGCCGTTGAACGTTCAGTTTAATCGCCAAAAAAACTATGCCATTTAGACAGTGATGCTGTCGATCTGAAAGCAGTGCACATTCGCCGGTACCCATTTATATCATAATACCCTATGCGATCCATATGCGATCCATGAAGTGTTCTGAATGGATTCATCTCCCCGCCACGC
>JBATHN010000222.1:0-2460 GCA_049666885.1 Desulfobacterales bacterium | reverse complement strand
GTTTAAATCTAAGGATGGTTACTTTTTCACAAACGATTGTGAAGTTTGTACCTCAGCATTGTGAAAATACACTCATGTTTGCGGGCTCCGGCACATGATCCCATCGCCATTACCCAGAATTTGTTCAAGCGTTAAAATTTCTCAAGAGGATTGCGGCAATCTGGAAATAAAGGGTGATGCCGACGGCGTCGATGATGGTGGCAATGAAGGGCCCGGCGGTCAAGGCCGGATCGAGTCCCATCCGCCTGAGAAGGAGCGGTATGAGCGCACCGGCCAAGTTGGCCGTCAGCAGCGTGGCCAGCAGGGCCGTAGCCACGATACAGCCGAGGATCATGTTTTGATCCTGCAGGAAAACACGGAAATAGGCCATCAACCCCAGGGTGAGACCAAGCGCCAATCCCATCAGGATTTCACGGTTGAACACCCGCAGGGCGTCACGCGGACAAATTTCTCCCAAGGCCAGGGCCCGCACGACCATGGTCGCCGACTGCGTTCCGGCATTACCGCAGGTGCCGGTTACCAGGGGAATGAAAAACGCCAGGGCCACCATTTGGTGAAGGATAGCCGAATTCATTTCCATGACGGTGGTCGAGAGCAGAGAGGTGAACAGCAGAATGGCCAGCCAGCAGAATCGGTTCCAGAACAAACGGGGCAAAGGACGTTTGAAGTATTGCTCATCAAAGGGAACCACGGCCGAAATGCGCTGGAAGTCTTCGGTACTTTCCGCTTCGATGATGTCGATGACATCATCGACGGTAATGATCCCCAGCAGACGGTCTTCACGGTCCACCACGGGCAGGGCCAGGAAATCGTATTTCGAAATGAGGGCTGCGACGGCTTCAACCGCCATATCGTGTTTGACCGAGATGACATTGCCTTGCATGAGGGTATCCAGCCGGCCATTGGGTTTGGACATGATCAGGTCACGCAGCGAAATCATGCCCAGAAGGTGGCGGTTGTCGTCGGTGATATAGATATAATAAATGGTTTCTTTGTTCGGCGACTGCAGCCGCAGGCGTTCCAAAGCGGTGCCGACGGTGATTTGCCCCGGCAAAAAGGCATACTCCGTCGTCATCACGGCCCCGGCGGTCCCCTCGGCGTATTGCCACAGGCGCCTGATTTCGTTGCGTTCGGCCTGCGCGATGAGCGGCATGATCGCTTCACGGATATCGACGTCGACTTTTTTCAGCAGGTCGACCCGATCGTCCGGGTCCATATTCTCGATAAACCGCAGCATGGTATGGGCGTTACCGGTTTCCAGGCAAGCCTGCTGAGTTTCTATAGAAAGATGCTCAAAGGCTTCAATCGCGATGTGGTTGCCGACTTGCAGCAGTATTTCGATGATAACTTCGGGCTTTATGTCGGCGTTCTCGAGATTTTCGGCAATATCCGAGGGGTGCATATCACGCAGGACGTTGATGTCGCGGTGAATTGTGCTATCGGGCGATTGTTCGCCTACAAATTGGGAACAAAGGGCAGAGGTCATTGCGCCTCCTTCACGTCCCTTGGTCCGTACAACGGCCAAGACGAGAAGGGGCGAAGGCGCGCGTCAGCGCATCGAAGCTGGTGGTAAAGGGGTCTTCGCGTCTTGAAGCCGGTTGTTGGGCAGCCGGGATATTACATCGTTTCGGTCAGCTTGCTGGCGTTGGTGGTCGGGACTACCGCCAGGCTCCTTGTCGTCCATAAACGTTGCCTGTCCTTGATCGATCTAAAAAATAAAGATGGCGAATGACGCAGTGCTCAATTCACCATCTGTAACATCCATTTCCCGCTATCGGGCTCATGAGTTAAATGTATTTCAATGAAAAATACCGTAATTCAAATACCGCCACATTTCAAGCAATATTTTGAATCTTTGAAGCCTTACGTGAATTTCTGCAATTCAGTCAGCACTTCGGCTTTGATATTCGTTGTTTCCATTATGGCGATTCCTCCTTTATGAGCGTCAATTATTCCAACCATTGGGCTTAAAGAAAAATTCTGCGCACATATTTCCGGATGGATCTGTCACACCAAACCGGTGAACTCGAACTCAAGCTTGGTCTGAAATTTCTCGACCCGTTTGAAAATTTCTTTTAGCATTTTTTGTTCGATGCTGGTCAGTTTTTTCGGGTTGATATAGTTATCGGGCGCAGTTTTTTCGTCAATCACCGCCGTAACCTGCCGAACGAACCGCAACTGCATCAAAAAACTGTAAGCCTTTTCGATTTCATCATACTCCGGTGCGGTAATCACTTTTTTGAGCTGCAAGTGATTCAGGCGTTCCAGCGTGTTGGTCTCTTCGATCTTGTGCTTCAGAGCATAAATGCGGGCGAAATCCACGATCGGTGTCATTGCACTCTTTATGTCCAGGGCGCTGCGGTGCTCGCCTTTGGATTCCACCACAAAGTTGCGAAAAAACCCGATCGGTGGTTTGAAGTGCAGGGCGTTTTCTGTCAGGTGGCGAAAAAAACCGGACCA
>JBATHN010000221.1:0-4350 GCA_049666885.1 Desulfobacterales bacterium | reverse complement strand
GCCTGGTGACGGCACGGCAGGACCGCGCCGCCATAGCGGTCGGCAGGGGTCTTCTGGGCCGGGTCGTCGACGGTCTCGGGCTGCCGATCGACGGCAAGGGGCCCATCATCAACGAGGACGAGTATCCAATCTACGCCGAGCCCTTGAACCCCTTGAAGCGATCGCGTATCCGCTCCCCTCTCGATATCGGCGTTCGGGCCGTCAACGGGTTGCTCACCATCGGCTGCGGACAGCGGGTGGGCATTTTTGCCGGTTCCGGCGTCGGCAAGAGCATTCTGCTGGGAATGATGGCCCGCCATACGGCCGCAGACGTGAATGTGATCGCATTGATCGGGGAGCGGGGCAGAGAAGTCAACGAGTTCATCGAAAAAGAATTGGGTGAGGAAGGCTTGAAGCGCTCGGTCATCGTCGTGGCGACCTCTGATCACCTGCCCCTGATTCGTCTGCGCGGAGCCTATATTGCCACGGCTATCGCCGAGTACTTCAGGGATCTCGGTCAGAACGTCCTGCTGATGATGGATTCGGTCACCCGTTTTGCCATGGCCCAACGCGAAATCGGCCTTGCCCTCGGCGAACCGCCGACGACTAAAGGCTATACCCCGTCAGTTTTCACGCTGCTGCCCCGTCTGCTGGAACGGGCCGGGACCTCAGCCGGAAGGGGTACCATCACAGGGCTGTACACTGTCCTTGTGGAAGGTGACGACACCAACGAGCCGATTGCCGACGCCCTGAGGGCGACTCTGGACGGCCACATCTGCTTGTCCCGCGAGCTGGCCATGCAGAATCACTACCCGGCCATCGACATCCTTGGCAGCATCAGCCGGGTTATGGACGATGTCATCGGCCCCGGGCAACGGGAATGGGCGCGGACGTTCAAGTCGATTTTAGCCACCTACAAAAAGTCCGAAGACCTGATCAATATCGGAGCCTATGTCGCTGGAAGCAACAGCCGGATCGACCGCGCCATCCGCATGATCAACCGCATCGATCAGTACCTGGCCCAGGGGGTTGCCGCACGGGTGACCATCGAGGAGAGCGTGCGCCAGCTGGAAGAAATAATCATGCAGGCGGGCAGCGCGGCAGCGCATACGACCACCGCCGAATAAACCCCAACATTGAATAAACAACATGGCAAAGAATAGTTAATGGTTTGCTATTATAACCGATATCATGTTTTAAATGTAGATTTCTGGATTTCCCTTTTGGTGAATTCAAATGATAAGGTCGAATCTGCCATGTTGTTTACCCTCCGGGAAAGCCGGAAGACTTCAGATCCTGTGTTGTCAAGGGATCGCGGTAACTTACTACAGCTTCACCCTCGACGCCTTGGCTCTGAAGCCTTCCGGCTTTTGCAACGTTAGGGTAAACTCTATTTATGGCTGGCTTCAATTTCAGACTCGAAACGGTTTTGCAGCACCGCCGGAGGATCGAAGAAGATTGTCAGCGGAAGCTGGCCGCTGCGCTTACAGAACTTGCGGAAGAGAAAAGAGGCCTTGCAGGCATCGAGGCTTCCCGGGACCAGGAATGGGAAGAATTTCAGCAGAAGCTGAAAAGCAATATGACTGCTTCCGAAATGCTTCTTTACCAAAGATACTTCGACCAGCTGGCGGTTTACATCGCGGATCAGAAGAGAAAAGTGATGGCCGCTGCGCAGTTTTTCGAAAAGAGGCGCACGGAGTTGGTTGCGGCTCTGAAAAAACGCAAAGTGCTGGACAAGCTGAAAGAAAAACAGATGACCGTCGCTGCCAAAAAGGGACTGAAGCAAGAACAGGACTTCATGAACGAGATGGCCGTCACACGACACGCTCGCATCCGCTGAACCCGCCGGTTTGGACGGTGTTTTACTCTTTAGAGCCTTGGATCGTAACTTCTCCGCAAGATGCGAAGATGTGTTGTTAAAGTGAAACCATTATATTCATCGGAAATAGGGTTATAGGTGCAGGTGTCAGCAAACCCCAAATCCTGAAACCCGAAACCTGAACACTGATTTGGTTGCGTCCGAAGGCCTGCATTGAGTAACCCTCCATCATAGATTTCAATTCTCCAAGGGTTCACGAAAAAATAAGGTCGCCATTTTGGTCGTTGGGGTGCTCACCCACCTAAAATAATGCCAAATTCCAAATAACAATATCCAAATTGTGCATTTTCCGTGGGCTGAAGATTCCGACCGGCAAAGTTTGCCGTCGCGGGTAATTATTACCGGATTCAAGGGCCGTCCGGCCTGCCGTCTGCGGCTAATCCGGCATTAATCGGTTACGACGGATATGGTCGCGTTTGATAAAACCGATATAATTTCACTATATTGAGTCCAGGGTCCGGATTTCTTTTCACTTCTTCAATCGGCCGAAGATCTTTGGCATGCTCCGTGCTCTATGCTTTGAGATAAAGTTTTTGGCAAGGCCAGAGGAAGGAGGCTGTATTGACATACGCCGACGACCAATAACGCAGTCCAAAACCTTTATCTTAAAGCCTATAATTTGTGCCGACAGCCGAATTCATAGGCATCTTTCGAGGATCAGACGAATGCCGTTAGATTTTCTCTTAACAAACAGCCCTCAGATGGACATCCTGCGACCCGGGAACATGACCGTTAGAACCGATCGGGGTGGCGCTTCTCACTCGCGTTATCAAAGGGCTGACAGCGAAGACGCCGGTTCTTTTGACACGGCCTTGGAAAGTGCTCGGGTGCGGCAGAAAACGACAGGACCGCCATCATCCGACCGCAAAGAGGTCGATTCGGCCGCAAAAACGAGTGGCTACTCGTGTAAAAACCGGTCCGAGTTTTCGGGGCCTGAAAATCCACCCGAGCACGGCTGCACGGCACAGGAATCGCAACTGTCCGATGCCGAGGGCATGGCGACTGATTCGACGACCCTTTCAACCGACGAGAGCGCGTCAGGGGGTGATGTCTCTACGGGCGTAAAGCAGGCATCGGAGCCGGCGACCGGGAACACGGTCTCCCCATTGATATCGGCATTATCACCGTCTTCCGACGGCAATCGGTATGCGGGAGGTTTAGCGGTCGACGCAGCGGAATCGAAAACCGGAACACCCGGCGGGTCCGAACCGACTTTGGCGGTCGCATCGCGCCAGGATGGTGACCAGCCTGCCGTCGACCCGGCGGAAACCGGAAAAGAAACGAAAGTCTTTCAGGGAGCAGACCCAGAAAAGGCAGACCCTCAGGCCTCAACGTCAAAAGCCCAAACGTCGGCAACGATGGCTTCTGCCACTGCAGCCGATAATGCGATCGACGCAACCATGACCGATGCCGACGTCCAAACGGATGCAGCCCGGTCGGAAAAGAACAGACACCAGAGCCGGGTCGAAAAGGATACTGCTGGGTTGACGGAAAAAAGTTCGACTTCATCGCCGTCCGCGTCCGGTGGCGGCGATTCTCCTTCGACTGCACGGGTCGGCGGCTTTTCTTCCGTTTTCAACGAATCACAGTCCGGAGACGGCCTGTCGCAGAAATTCGGCAACGGCGCGGGTCGTGATCCTGAAGCCTATCGCAGCGAGCCGCAGGCTTCCGAAAAGGGAACTGAAAGACCTTTGTGGTCGACCTCTGCCCTGAAAACGGAAACCGGCGGTTATCAGGAGAGCGGCGGCGTGACAACCGCCAAATCCGGCACCGAGTCCGAACAAAAAGTCGCAGACATGCTTTTGGCCCCCCAGCGCGCCGTGAACGTTGCGGGAGAGGCGACGGCCATCACGGAGACCGGTGAAACGCACCACCCCAAGGACCTGCGCGCAGAAACTCTGGATCAGATCGTCGATAAGGCGGTTTTTCGCTTGAGGAACGGCCAGTCCGAAGTCCGCATCGATCTCAAACCGGACAGCTTGGGCCACGTGAGGCTGCAGATTGTGACCGAAAATCATCAGGTGACCCTCAGAATCATGGCCGAATCCCATGCGGCGAAGAATCTCATCGACAGCGGCATCGGTCAGCTAAAGGCTGACCTCCAGGCCCAGGGACTGAGGGTAGACGAGCTCGAGGTGTCGGTGGCCAACGAATTCAATGACTTCAACCGGCACTCGGCCTTTTCCGATCGTGCTGCGCAGGCAAGGCGACTGCCGCCGATCGGACGGCAGACGTTTCAGGAATCAGTCCCGGCGGCGGCCCTGAAGCCGGCAATGGGAAACCAATCGGCGACCGGTGTCGACTGTTTCGTTTGATTGGCCATGATAGGCATCAATTTGATTCTCATATTCTGCCGACCACCCATTAAAGGACGACCTTATTATGAGCATTGCCGCGATTGAAAAGACCGGGGTCTCGACCACCTCAAAAGCCGTGTCATCCGATACGACGATCATGGGCAAAAATGATTTTCTGAACCTGTTGGTGGCTCA
>JBATHN010000220.1:0-2286 GCA_049666885.1 Desulfobacterales bacterium | reverse complement strand
GTCGTGGTTCCCGACAGCATCATCTCCGCGCAGGCCAGGGCCGTCCCCATCGAGACGCTTTCGGATGTCATATAAGCAGCCTCGGCCGGGAAGATGTGCTTCTCGAGCCACTGCTGCAGGGGCAGATCATCGGCCAGTCCTCGAAGGAGGGTCATGGGCAGATGGGTGTGGGCGTTGACCAGGCCAGGCAGAATCAACCCGCCACCGGCATCGATGACCATCCTGGCCTCAGGCAGTTTTTTTCCGTCTGTTAGAGGTTCAACGCGAACAATTCGGTCGGCCTCGGTGCAGATCAACCCGTTTTCGATGATCTCGAACCGATCGTTGACCGTGACGACGGTGCCGCTGTGAACGACGATATCGTAAGGCATCTGACTGCTCCCCAATCGATGGCCGATCTTACCGCATCTACGGCGTCAAATGCCGTTCCGCATAGCGAATCCCGCCGTGTGGCGGAACGACATCTTCCTTGTATCTGCCTGCCCTGTGAAATGCGAAGCCTATTTCTCCGGGGCCGCAACCTCGGCCATCGCTCAACTCAGGTGAGCCGGAAAATAGTGTCATACCGACCGGGTCCCTTTCAGCTGTTCCGAAGGTATCAATTGAATTCTCATTTCACCGAGAATTTCCGGGTCCCGGCGGCCGCCCGGGGGCGAATCCGTTCGGCGATGCGGTTGACGTCCGCCATCACCTGCCGCTCATCGAGGCTGAGCAGGCGACCGTTCTCCATCACCACCCGACCGTTGATGACGACCGTGCCCACATCGCTGCCGCGGACCGCGTAGACCAGGTGCGAGACCGGATTGTACATCGGCGTCAGGTGGGGGCGGGCCGTGTCGACGACAATCAGGTCGGCGGCCTTGCCCGCTTCCAGGGACCCGGTCACCTGCTCGAGCCCAAGGGCGCGGGCACCCGCGATGGTGCCCATCCGCAGCACGGTGGCGGCATCCAGGACCGTGGGGTCGAGTGTGCTGACCTTGTGCAGTTTGGCGGCCGTGTCCATTTCCAGGAAAAGATCGAGATTGTTGTTGCTGGCGCAGCCGTCCGTGCCGATCGCCACACAGACACCGGCCCGGAGCAGCTCGGGAACCGGTGCGATCCCGGAGGCAAGCTTCATGTTGCTTTCGGGGTTGTGGACGACCTTGACGTCGTGGGCCTTCAAAAGGGCGATGTCCTCCTCGTTCAGAACCACGCAGTGGCAGGCGAGCAGGTTGGGGCCGAGAACGCCCAGTTCGGCCAACCAGGCGACCGGCGTCCGGCCGTATAAGTCCAGAATCCGGTCGACTTCGCTGCGGGTTTCCGACAGGTGCGTGACCAGCGGCAGACCATTTTCACGCGCCAGAGCCGCGGCGCGTTCGAGCAGCCCGGCGGCGCACAGGTAAGGGGAGTGGGGCTCGAGGGCGACGGTGATCAGCGGATCGTGTTTCCAGGTCTCGATCATGCGCTCGACATAGGCGAACCCGTTTTCGAGGGGACCGTAATTGGGGGAGGGAAAATCGTACAACACCTCGCCCACCACTGCCCTCACGCCGGCCGCGGATGCAGCGCGCGCAACCGCGTCTTCGAAAAGGTACATGTCACAAAAACAGGTGGTGCCCGAGCGGATCATTTCAGCGCAGGCCAGCAGCGTGCCGCGGTAGACCGTTTCTTCGTTGAGCTGCGCCTCGGCCGGAAAAATGTGATCGTCGAGCCATGTCATCAGGGGCAGGTCGTCGGCCAGACCCCTGAAACAGGTCATGGCGGCGTGCGTGTGGGCGTTGATCAGACCGGGCATGACGATGCCGCCGTTAGCATCGATGCGGCGCACGACCGACCAGCCGGTAAAGTCCGCCGCCGGTCCGACTGCCAGAATGCGGTCGCCGGCCACGGCCACGGCCCCATCCTCGATCCGCGTGTCGGCGGCATTCATGGTCAGCACGATGCCGTTTGAGATCAAGAGGTCAGCCGAGTGGGGGATCATCGTCGATGTGCTCCACCACGTAGTGTAACAGGGCCGCCACTTTGGGCGCGGTCGCGCGGGCCACCGCGATAATCTCTTCCATTGTAGCCGGCAGCGGTGCGTCCGGGTCGCTGATGTTGGTGATGGTCGAAAGACCCAGAATCCTCATGCCGGCGTGCTGGGCGGCAATGACCTCCTGGACGGTCGAAAACCCGACGGCGTCCGCACCGATAATTTTGAGGTAGCGCACCTCGGCCGGGGTTTCCAGCGACGGTCCCTACACGCCGGCGTACACACCGGTCTGAAGGCGGACCTGCGCCGTACGGGCGCCATCGGCGGCCAGTCGC
>JBATHN010000219.1:0-5406 GCA_049666885.1 Desulfobacterales bacterium | reverse complement strand
TGTGAACGCCGTTTTCGTCTATTGTATCACCTGCGCCGGGAAGCCGATGTCGGAGGCGGAAAAGACGGTCCCGTTTTTTTTATTGGTAACCAGCTCCCTCGTTCTCGTGTCTTGTAACACATAAATTGTCTTATCCATTGTCGCCCGCTGGTTGATATTTCAAGCCTGGGAACAGAACAATGACCATCGGCAGTGTTGGCTTAGGTTTCAGATTTCAGCACCGCCACTGGTCGCCAAAGCGTCCAGTTTGATCAGTAAAAAAACAGTGCCATTTTGGCGTAGTTTCATACGAGGGCTTGCCCGCCCGCCCAAAATAATGCCAAATACCAAAATACAAGCACCAGAATACAAATAAATTCCAAGAGACAAGGAGAGAGTGATGGAGAGCCGAATTGTCCTTCCGCTGGACCACGTCAAGTGGAACCAGGCCCGAGACATCATGCGCCGAACCGAAGGTCTGGTGTGGGGCTACAAAATTCGCCGCAGCGTGCTTGACCGCGGACTGACGGTGCTGCCCGACATCAAGCGTCACGGACGGGTCATGCTCGACTTCAAGCTCTACGACATTCCCAGCGCCATGACGGAATCGTTGACGCTTCACCTGACGGCCGGCGCCGATATCACGACGGTTCACTGCACTTCCGGCTACGACCCGGTCGCCCATGAGCTGACAAAAGATCACATCGCCGGCGTTACTATACTGACATCGATGGGTCGGGAGGATTTCAGACGGTACTATCGGGGTGAGAGCCTGCAGCAGATGGTGGCGCAGATGGCAGCCGAGGCTGTGTCGCGATATGCCTATCTCGTCTGTTCGGCGACGGACCTGGAATCGATCCAAACCCTTAACATCAAAAAGATCTGCCCCGGTATCCGGCCGAGCTGGTACCGCGAAGATGACGACCAGCGCCGGACGGCCACACCGGCGGCTGCTATCAGACAGGGCGCGGACCTTCTGGTCATCGGCCGTCCCCTGCTTGGCGCCGACGATATCGCCGGTGCGGTCGAAAGGACGAACGCAGAAATTGCACAGGCCCTGTCAACCGGTTAAGGGTCTCGGCGAGAAATAATGACACAAGATTGCGCAGGATTTTGGTTCGTCTATAAGTCACATCCGCCGGCGCATATCGGGATATGTGTTGGTAGATGTAACGAGGTGGAAGGGCCAAAAAACAAGCAAGAGGTGTAATTATTTTTTGCCGCGGCCCTAGCGCTTCCGACAGCCGTCGAAAACAGATCCTCGGGGCTTCTCCGGCCAGTCGAGCCGTTTATCGCGGACCGCACCGGCCAGTTTGAACCCCAGCAGTTTATAAATCAGTTTTGCAACCGCGAAGGGTGAATTCAGATCCTGGGGGGCGGTGGAGAGCTCCACCACGTCGAAGGCGACCACATTTTTGCGGTCGAATATCTTTTTCAGCAGATCCAGGGCCTCATCCCAGGTAAAGCCGCCCGGCTCGGGCGTACCGGTGCTGCGGATGACGCTCCAGTCGAACGCATCCACATCGATGGTTAAAAAAACTGGCTCCGGCAGTCCGGCGAGGGCCGCATCGATGTCGAAAGCCCCGTTGCGGTAAGACGACATCGTGCACACCGCTATATTTTCCCGTTCGATGCGTTGCGCTTCTTCCAGAGACATGCTCCGGATACCGAACTGCAGGGTGTCCGTGGTTATTTCCCGGATGCGCGCCATCACGCAGGCATGGCTGAAGCGGCTGCTGTCATAGCTGTCCCTGAGATCGGCGTGGGCATCGATCTGGACCACGGAAAAAGAGCCGTGCACTGTTTTAAGGGCCTGGGCAAATGGACCGCTGACCGAGTGGTCGCCACCGATCAGCGCCACGAACTTTCTCGAATCGAGCAGTTCTTTGGCCGCCCGGTACACCACCGCCTGCACCTCGGCCGGATCTGCGGGCAACCGGGGCGGCATCACGGTTGCGATGCCCATTCTAAAGGGCTCGGCCTTCAGCACCTCATCGTAGAACTCCAGCTGATGCGATGCCGCGATAACGGCCGCAGGGGCAGCGCCTGCACCTTTGCCGTAGCTCACGCCGCCTTCGTAGGGGATCGGTAGGATCACGGCGGCGGCGGTTTCGAACGCGGTATATTCAGGGTCGGGATTGAGAAACGGTTGCGGGTCGGTTTTCAACGGGCCTGCTCCAGCTTTTCGGCATACTGCGGCAGTTGCGTGGCGATATGCTTCACCGGTCGTTTGGCGCATTTAGCCAGCACATAAGCCGCCAGGATCGGAAAGATGACACTGTATTCCCCCCAGATCTGCACCATCTTTTCTTCATCCACTGAGCGGTACTTGCCCCAGGTCACCGCTTCGCTGAAAGTGCAGCCGGACAGGCTGCCCTCCCTCTCGATGGCCGTGCCGATTTGGAGCCCGCGGTCGGCGCCTTCGAAATCGATGCCCAGGATCTGACTGATGGTTGGGCTGGTTTGCTGAATAAAGTTCTTGGGTCCCCCGCCTCCCAGTTCGATGAAACCGGTCTGTTCGGTGGAGAAGACGATAGCCGCCGAATCGAAGATGTCTTTTTGCGCGGACAGGCTGATCGGCAGCCCGCTGCGGTCGGTCAGGACCAGGTTCATGGCGATGGAATGGTTGGCCAGTGAGTCCCAGAAGATGGGGACCTCGTGTTCGGCGGCGGTGGCAACAAAACTGCGTTGCGGGAATTTGGCCTGTTGGTGGGTCCATTTTCCAAGGGCCCGGTTGAATTCCCAGCTGGAGAGTGGTCTCCCGGAGAGGTGCTCCCGGTGACATTCCCGGATGAAACGGCGGATGATGGCATCCTGTGCTTCGAGGGTTTCCTTGTCGCGAATGCCGATATCGTAGATGCGGGTGTCGCCGTGCTGCCGCAGCGTGTCGTCGTCCCAGACCGGCGAAATCGCTTTGACCGGCAGGTCGAAGGCAAAGTGAAGATCGTGGTAGACCTGGGCACCGGTCGAGCAGATGACATCGATGACGCCGGCTTCGATCAGCGAGATGATCATGCCGCCCATGCCGCCGGCAACACCGGCGCCGGCGATCCCGAGCCAGATCACGTCGTTGTCGGAGACCATACGTTCGAATAGCCGGGCCCCGCGGTGTACGTTGCGGGCTTCGAAGGATGTCCGGCCAAGCACGTCGATCAGATCGACAACCGACATGTCTTTGGAAAGAGCGGGGGGGACGATATCAGGGTGACCCATGAACATCGAATCGTGCGGCATGAGCAAAATATCCTTCGTTAAACGGTTTGGCCCGTTTAGGCGGTTGGCCGGCGAACCACCTCAAACAGGCCTAACGGGCCTAAACGGCTCAACCGTTCTTACGTCATCAACATGACCGCGCAGGCAATGACCGTGGTCCAGAGGCCGTCTTTGTGACCTTTGGCCGACTGGGCGATACTGCGGGTGACAAACAGGCGCTGGCCGACCTTGTAAACCTGTTTGCGTTCGTCCCAGGCCACATCCGGATCGAGTTCGATTCCCATGGTCGATGCCAGCATGGTCGCCGCCAGGTCTTCGGCGAAGTCGGTCGATTTTTTCATGGTTTCACCGAAGGCGTGGTGCTCGGAGATATACCCGTACTGATGGTGGTTTTTGGGGCGTGCCAGGCCGACGGCGGCTGACACCAGACGATTGGGTTCATTCGTGTCTTCACGCGCCAGAACCACGAAGGTGATCTGACCCGGCTTCAACTCTTCGATACCGGATGCACGCGAAATGATCTTGCAGTCTGGCGGGAAGATGCTCGATACATAGACCAGATTGCACTTCTCGATGCCGGCATTGCGCAGCGCCAACTCGAAGCTCTGGAGCTTGTTGCGATGGTAACCGACTCCCTTGGAGAAAAACATCCGTTTGGGGATTAACTTGTCCAATTCAATCTGTCCTCCGAGCCTTTTTAATGCGGGTTGTTATAAAAAAGCAAAAATATCGGTTTTGGCGATAGTTGTCAACTGACGACGTGGCGTTTTTACGCGTCGAACCGGGTCGTTACGATTCGTCTTTCGGCCCGTTTCTGCGCTGCGGTAAGGGTCGCTTGGGAGCGATCGATGGATAATACTAGAAAAACGACAGTCGTCGGTAGAGGATAACGCCGAGAATCAACAAGCCGAGGACCAGGACGGTCACCAGCTGATCGGGACTGAATTTTTTCATGATTTTCAACCGCCGGAGGCTATTAGGGCTCACTTAAAAATGACTTAACATTTTGGACGCCGATGCATCCCGCCTGAACGCCCAAAATTGCGAACTTTTTTTTTCGTGAACCCTTAGTGGCTTTATTCGCAAATACGGTGGCATTCAATGACCGATGCATCCCGCCGCGCCGTGTTGCTCGGCGCTCGCATACGCTTGGACTGTTCGCTTCTCGCGCCTTGTGCTGCGGGTGCCTCTGTCATCTCGGTGCGTCATCGTATTTACGAACAGGACCACTTAGTCTTCACGGTCCAGTCCGAAGGCCGAGTGTAGGACCTGGACGGCCAGTTCGGTATATTTTTCTTCGATCACGCAGGAAATTCTGATTTCAGACGTGCTGATCATGATGATGTTGACGTTTTCTTTGGCCAGAGCATTGAACATAGTCGAGGCCACGCCGGAGTGATTGCGCATACCCACGCCGATGACCGATACCTTGGCGATGTCTTTGCCCCCAAATACTTCTTCGGCGCCGATTTGCCGGGCCACTTCCCGTTCGATCTCCATCGCGCGGGGAAAATCGGACTCAGGGACCGTGAATGTCAGGTCTGTCTTGCCGCCGGCACGGGTATTTTGAATGATCGTGTCCACGACGATATTCGCCTCGGTAATGGGCGTGAATATCTTGGCCGCGATTCCCGGTTGATCCGGGACCTTTTTCAACGTGATGCGGGCCTGGTCTTTATCGTGCGTCACCGCGGTGACAATCAGTTTTTCCATGCCGGAATCTTCGTTCACCACCATTGTCCCCTCCTCTCCATTAAAAGATGACCTGACGTGCACGGGAACGTTGTATTTTTTGGCAAAGCCGACCGACCGGATCTGCAGAACCTTGGCACCCAGGCTGGCCATATTCAGCATTTCGTCGTAGGAAACGACCTTGAGCTTGCGAGCGCGGGGACAGATGTTCGGATCGGCGGTGTAAATGCCGTCGACGTCAGTGTAGATTTCACAGGTGTCGGCCTTCAGTGCGGCCGCAATGGCCACCGCCGAGGTGTCCGAGCCGCCGCGGCCCAAGGTGGTGATATTGCCTTCCGGATCACAGCCCTGGAAACCGGCCACCACGACGATGGTGCGTCCGGTCATCAGCCGCCGGATGCGGTCGGTGCCGATATCTACGATGCGCGCGTTTCCGTAGTCGCAGTCCGTGTGGACTTCGGCCTGGAACCCGAGCAAAGATCGGGCCGGGTAGTTCATGGCGCACAAGGTCATAGCCAACAA
>JBATHN010000218.1:0-3127 GCA_049666885.1 Desulfobacterales bacterium | reverse complement strand
GACATCACTGATCGAACCGTTCATGCTGGTTTTTCTCGGCGTGACGATCGGCGGTCTGGTCATCGCCATGTACCTGCCGATCTTTAAAATGGCCGGTACCATCGGCGGCTGACGCGGCCGGCTGATGACTGCCCGCCGGAAAACAAAGTATCGACATCTTTTGGGGCTGCACTCAGTCCCTTCGGGCTCACTCAATTAGTGACCATCCGCGGTTTCATAACGTCACATTCTGGACACCGATGCATCTCTTCCGTCCGCGTTGCGAAAACTCCGAATATTGTGATATTCATGTGTATTCGCGCCTTACCGGCTAGACGCTTCAATGCCCTGAATTGCGAACTTATTTTTTCGTGAACCCTTGTGGCGGTGGGAAAGCTCACCGCATCGTTTCCCCCGCAGTTACGGTTAGAAAATCCTCGGCCGTGACTGAAACCACCTATTAAAGCACAAGCCATGCAAAACTTACCCGTACACACCGCTTCGAAACGTGACGACGACATGCGGATCAGATTGAAGTGGTTGATGTTGGCACGGGTCCTGTTCACGACCCTTTTGCTCGGCTCCACGATCGTTCTGCAACTCGGCGTTGCCGCGTCCCCGCTGGCTCCCGGGCTACTAATGCTCTATGGCCTGATAGTCAGCATATTTTTCATGTCTTTTCTCTACACCCTTCTCCTCGGTCGGGTCGCAAATGTGGTTGCCTTTGCCTACGTCCAGATCGGGCTGGACACGGTAATCGTGTCTTTGGTCATCTATGTGACGGGCAATTACACGAGCATTTTTTCCTTCCTCTACCTGGTGGTTATCATCTATTCGAGCATGCTCCTCTATCGCAGGGGTAGCATGATCATATCGTTGCTGAGCAGCGCTCAGTATACTCTTTTGATCATATCGGAATACAGGGGTGTTTTAAAGCCCTTTGAACTCGAAGACGGACTGGCGGCAGGGAACGGTGATTTTAACCAGGTCTTCTATAAAATTCTGATAACGATCTTCGGTTGTTTTGCGGTGTCCTTTTTGAGCAGCCTGTTGGCCGAACAGACCCGAAAATCGCGCAAGGAACTCTGGGCTATGGAGGACCAGGTTCGGCGGGTCGAGAAAATGGCGGCTGTCGGTGAAATGGCGGCCGGACTGGCACATGAAATCAAGAACCCGCTGGCATCGATGACCGGTTCAATTCAAATCCTTCGTGACGGGGTTTGCCTCGATCCCGATCATGCCCGCCTCATGCATATCGTTCTGCGCGAAGCCGACCGCCTCAGCTCGCTTGTAAACAACTTTCTGCTTTTTGCCCGTCCGCCCGCCGGCAAGATTGAACGAATCGCCTTGGACAAGGCCATCGCTGAAACCGCGGAGCTGTTTGAAAGAGACACCAACTGCCGCGGTCGGATTTCAATCCAGAAGGATTTTAAGGTCGGCTTGTTTGTTGATATGGATCAGGTTCATCTGCGCCAGGTATTATGGAACCTCTTGCTCAATGCAGCCGAGGCCATCAACGGCAGAGGAACAATCGCCATCCGTCTCTATCCCACCAAGGCACACCGGGCTTGCATCGAGGTCACCGATGACGGCTGCGGAATGTCGAACGACACCATCAAATCGATTTTCGATCCTTTTTTTACAACAAAACCAAACGGGACGGGATTGGGGCTCTCCATCGTCCACAGCATCATCGAATCGTATGACAGTCGTCTCGAAGTCGGCAGTCGGCAGGGTGCCGGAACGACTTTTTCCTTCTGCCTAAAACGGATCGACCCACCGACCGGGGCTTGACACTCTGCCCATTTTACGATACCAATTCCCACTTATACTTTTATAATCCGATGAGCCACGGGCCGGTGCACCCGGACGAAAATATCCCGCTCCCAAGGTCGGCATCGACTGTGGACTGCGGCCGAGCCAATCGATCGAATCACCCGGACCCGCAGATTGCGGTGTTGCAGGCAAGAAATGAATACGGAAAAGACAAGCGATATTCTTGAAAAGCGGCGCAGTAAAATCAACGATTTGCGAGAACAGGCTGTAGCCGTTTACCCGAATGATTTCAAGGTGCTCCATACGGTTGCGGATATCATGAGGCAGGTGCAGGAGCCAGCTGCCCACGGCAGCGAGAACGGTCCGAAATTCGTTGCGGCCGGACGCATGATGGCCGTCAACCGCTTTGGAAAGGCCGCTTTCGTGCGCTTCAGAGACCAAACCGGCCAGATGCAGGCGTATATTCGCCAAGACAAGGTCGGCGACCGGGCCTACGAACTTTTTAAACAGATGGATATCGGCGATATCATCGGGATCTCCGGCACCCTGTTCAAGACCAAAACCGGTGAATGGACGCTTTTGGTCGAGGCGTTCGACCTGCTCTGCAAATCGATTCGCCCCCTGCCGGAAAAATTTCACGGCCTCAAAGATCCCGAGAAGCGCTATCGTCAACGCTATATCGACCTGATCATGAATGCCGATGTGCGGAAAATTTTTTTACGGAGATCTCAAACCATTCAGGCGGTGCGTGAGTTTTTCCTGCAGCGCGACTTTCTTGAAGTCGAGACACCGATGATGCAGCCGATCCCTGGGGGTGCCGAGGCCGCGCCGTTCAAGACCTACCACAATGCGCTGGGCATGAACTTGTATCTGCGCATTGCCCCGGAGCTTTATCTGAAACGGTTGGTCGTGGGCGGATTCGACCGGGTATTCGAGATAAACCGCAACTTCAGAAACGAAGGTGTTTCCACCCAGCACAACCCGGAATTTACGATGCTCGAATTCTACCAGGCTTACGCCACTTACGAAGACCTTATGGTTTTAACCGAGCAGTTGGTGGCTGAGGTGGCCGTGAAGGTTTGCGGTTCGACATCCATTTCCTATCAGGGCCACACCATCGACTTCGGTGGCCCGTGGCAGCGGTTGTCGCTGATAGAAGCCTTAACCACGATCGGCGGGGTCGAGGCCCGTCTGCTGGAAGACCGCGACGGACTGCTGGCTTTGGCGGAACGCAGCCAAGTGCAGGTAACCAAGACCGGACGTGTCGGTAAGGTGATCACCAAAATCTTCGATGCGTTGGTCGAACCGAAACTGATTCAACCCACCTTCATCACCGGGTATCCGGTCGAGGTGTCGCCGCTGTCCCGCAGAA
>JBATHN010000217.1:0-8551 GCA_049666885.1 Desulfobacterales bacterium | reverse complement strand
CCGTCAATCGCGGCCCGGATGCGCCAGAAGGGGAGGTAGAGAATCGATTCGCAGTTGTCGACTGCCAGCGGAAGGTGGCCGAAATTCAGCCGCTCTAAACGGTCCTTGCCCGGTTTCCAGGCCGAATAGCAATTTCGGCAGGTCAGCACGAGTGTGTCCGGCGCGCCATCCAGATCCCACCCGCACGCAGGACAAAGACTCGACAGAAAGCTCAGCTGCCAGTCGGAAGGTCCGGCAGTGGAAAGCGTCTGATCGATATCCTGCGGCAGACACTCCCCAAGCGGTTCGTTCAGGACAGCATCGTAGAGCCGGTCGGCAGCCGCATAAAAGGGGGTGTAAATCAGACTCAGATGTTCGCCGACATGCGCCTGATGAAAAATCGGTTTCGGCAGCGGTAAATTAAAGCTTTGCTTGAAGGTTTGCATCACCTGTTCGAGTGGAAGCCGAACAGGCAGAAACCGTCCCTCTGTTTCCGGAGTTAAAAAACGCAGCTTGAGGGCCTGGCTTCGGAAACCGAGTGAGACCGGAAAATCGCGCGACATCGCGGCCTGATGGCTGACGTCGATGAATTTTTGGCGCACACCGTCGCATACGCAGGAAAACAGCATGCCCTTGAATCGCCAGTAAGGAAAATAGAAGAGTTCTCTGCCCGACGGTGCAGCGCCCGGCAGCACATACCGGAATCCGTTGCCGGCCGACAGATAAGACTTGACCCGGCAGAATTCGCAGGTGAACAGGCGATCGGTTTCCGTCAACACGGCCGGAGCACCGCACTGCGGACAGCGATGTTCAATGAGAAGGCTAGAGTTTATCACCGCACTGGTTGCAATAAAGGGAATCGGTCAGATTTTCCGCGCCGCACTTGGTGCAGGTGCGCGGTTTGGGTCGGTCCTCAACTGCATGGCCGCAGCGCGGGCAGAATTTTGTCCCCGGTGTCAGGTTCTTGCTGCACACCTGACACTGATCGAAGACGACCTGCTGGTGGCCGCACTGCGGGCAGAACTTGGCGTCAGCGGGAACCGGATGCCGGCACTCCGGACAGGTGGAGACGGCAGGATCGGAATCGGCAGGCGGGCGGGCGGGTCCACCGGCGAAGTACTGGGCAAACATGGCCGGCAGCATCAACCCGAGACCGGCGCCCATGCCATCGGCGGCTCCGGATGTGCCTTCGGACTGCGCGGCCTTTTCCATCGCCATGGCCGCCTTCATTTGCATCAGCTTGTTCATGTCCTGAAAGGCGCCCATACGGCTGCGGTCGTCGATTGCCTGCTGCACCTCGGCAGGCGGCGTGACGGCGTTGATGTACAGGTGGGTCAATCGAATTCCGAAGTGACTGAAATCTGAACTCAACCGCTCGGTGAGCCCTTCGGAGAGGGCATCGTAGCGGGAGGGCAGGTTTAGGATCGAGTCGAGGCTCTCGCCCATCAAATCGTTGAAACGCGACACGATGACCCGGTTCAGATACTCTTCGATTTCGGCTGTAGTGAGCATGCCTTTGGTGCCGACCATGGTGTTTATAAAAAGGACCGGCTGGACCACCTGGAGGTTGAAAACGCCGAAAGCCCGCAGCCGCACCAGCCCCAGTTCCGAGTCCTTGAAGGCCACCGGGTCCCGGGTGCCCCATTTAAGGTTGGTGAAGACTTTCAGATTGACCAGATAGACCTCGGCCCGCAGCGGGCTGCTCAGAGCCCAGGGCAGGCTGGCGATTTTGGTCAGAATCGGAATGTTGGCCGTCTTGAGCGTGTGGCGACCCGGCCCGAAAGCCCCGACCGCCTTACCGCGGTAGAAAAAGATGCCGGCTTGGCTTTCCCTCACCGTCAGCTGAGCCCCATAATTGATTTCTCCGGAGCCTTCCTCGGGAATCCGGTGAACGAGTTCCTGCCCGCTTTCGTCGAACCATTCGATATTCTCCAGAAAGATAAGGTTGTTGGTGCCCATAGTGCCGCGTTCTCCCGTTTCGGTGTCGATGGGGCGAGCCCCGTTAAATGTTAACGTATGGCATCACTTTTTCAGCTGATATGTCAGTATGGCCCGGTTGTGATCCGAAAATGTCGTTGAAAACTGGTGGGTGCCGTCCTTTTTGGAAACGAAATACAGGTAGGGCGTGTCGGCCGGGTAGAGTGCCGCTTCGATGGCGGCCCGCCCCGGACTGGCGATCGGACCGGGCGGAAGGCCGCTGATCAGATATGTGTTGTAAGGCGTGGGTGTCGTCAGATGTTTGCGGGTCAGGTTGCCGTCGAAGTTATCGACTCCGTAGATGACCGTTGGATCGGTCTCGAGACGCATTCCCCGCCGCAGGCGGTTGTGAAACACCGACGAGATGGTCGGCCGCTCGGAAGACGCGCCGGTTTCCTTTTCGATGATCGACGCCAGAGTGAGGACCTGGTGCACCGACAGGCCGATATCGGCCGCTCTTTTTTCCCAAGTCTCTGTGTACACCGACCGCAACCGGTCGACCATGGCCGCAATAACCTCCCGGGCGGTGGTATTTTTGGGGAAAAAATAGGTCTCAGGGAAAAGATACCCCTCGAAGCTTCCTGCGTCGATCCCATTTTCCCGGACGAAATCGGCATCGGCGGACGCGCTGAGAAACTCCGGTCGTGTCACCAGGCCGGCGTTTTCGACAATGGCGGCAATCTGTTTCAGGGTCGATCCTTCCGGTACGGTGAACCTGTAAAGCCGCACCTTACCGTTCACCAGCACCTCCAGTATGTCACCGGGCGGCATGTCGGCCGACAATAGATATTCTCCGGCCTGAATTTGTTTGTCCTTGCCCTGCAGCCGGGCCAGCAAGCGGAATTTGAACGGGTGTTCGATCAGTTGTTGCGACTGCAGCAGAAGCGTGGTCTGTCTGAAGTTCTGCCCTTTTTCAATCGCGACGACCTTCTTTTTCGGCTGACCGGCGGCTTCAGCCGGTGTGGCGGAATAGTGCATCAGGTCCACATAAGCGAGCCATCCCGCTGCCAAGGTCAGGAAACCGAAAAAGAGAATTATGCCGGACCATTTTTTCAAACTGTCCCGTTCTCCCGGGTGGTTTTGCGGCGTTGTGGCTAAGAAATTGAAGTCCGCAAGCACCGATTGAAACCGATTTTGTAAACGGATATGGTATTTTCAGGTTTTTGAGTGGCGCCACTGTCGGCGGACACGTCGCTGGACGTTACACGACTTTCGAAACGTGCCGTTCGACAAGACAATGGTGCCGGTTCACATGCCGGATACCCTTTCGGTTTCGAATCGACCGTGGCGGATATTGGTTTATTGTATTTCAAACGGTGGGGACTTGTCAAAGATCTGCTGCGCCCTTAAACTCATCCGGTTGAGTGCGAAAAGACGAATTGGACTTGATTTTTCAAGCCTTTCCGGCTATTTTGCTTTCAATCATAAAAAAAAGGACAACGCCCGCTCCAGTTGGCATCCGGCAGGGTCGAGGCCGGAGCACGTCCGTATGGACTGTTGCCGATGGAGGGGAAGGAAGGACTTTAAATGGCCAAACCAAAACTCAAGCAGCACCTCATCAACCGCGACTGGTGCAAGGGGTGCGGCATCTGCGTCGAATTTTGCCCCAAAAACGTGCTGGAACTCGACGATTCGGAACGGGCGGTCGCCGTACGTTTGGAGGACTGTATCTGCTGCCGGCTCTGCGAGATGCGGTGCCCGGATCTGGCCATCGACATTGAAACCGAATAGGCGCAAAACATGAACAAAAACATCAAGTTCGTCCAGGGAAACGAGGCGGTCGCAGAAGCCGCGATGTACGCGGGTCTGAGTTTCTTTGCCGGCTACCCCATTACACCATCTTCTGAAATCGCGGAAATCCTGGCCAAACGTCTGCCCGAAAACCACGGCAAGTTCATTCAGATGGAAGATGAAATCGCTTCTCTGTGCGCCATCATCGGCGCTTCACTGACCGGACACAAGGTGATGACCGCCACCAGCGGGCCCGGTTTTTCGCTGATGCAGGAGGCATTGGGGTATGCGGTCATGACCGAAATCCCGTGTGTGATCGTCAATGTCATGCGGGGTGGGCCGTCGACCGGGATTCCAACCCACGGCAGTCAGGGAGACGTGAACCAGGCGCGCTGGGGAACGCACGGCGACCACGCCATCGTCGCGCTGACGGCTTCTACCCACCAGGACATCTTCGAGGTGACGGTCACGGCCTTCAATCTGGCCGAGACGTATCGAACACCGGTGATTCTGCTCTTCGACGAGGTGGTGGCGCACATGCGCGAACGGCTCGTCATCCCGGAGAAAGGTGAACTGCCCCTGGTGGAAAGACTGAGAACCTCCGTCAGGGAAGGGGTCGACTACCACCCGTATCTGCCGCGGGAAGACGGAAGGCTCCCCATGTCGGATTTCGGCGGTGTCCACCGCTACAACGTCACCGGCCTCTATCACGACATGTGGGGGTTTCCGTCAAGCGAACCGCGGGTGGTGCATGGACTGATCCGGCACCTGGTCGACAAGCTGGAGAACCGTGTCAACAAACTGGCCCGGTACAAAGAATTCTTCATGGAAGATGCCCAGATCGTATTGATTTCATATGGATCTGCCGCACGCTCGGCCCTGCACGTGGTCAACAACCGCCGGCTCAGGGGCGTGCGGCTCGGTCTGCTGGAGCTCCAGACCCTATGGCCTTTTCCATCCGAGATCATCCGGGAAAAATGCGCCGGCGCCCGGGCCGTGATCGTGGTCGAGCACAACATGGGGCAGGTCATGCAGTCGGTGAAGATGGCGGTCGAGCAGCCGGACAGTGTATTTCTGGCCAACCGCATCGACGGCACCTTTATCAGCCCCACCGACATCCAGAACATCCTGCGGTTGATTCAGGGAAAGGGGGTCTAAGGCATGTCCAACAAGACCTATTTAAGAGAGCGGTTTTTTCCTCATCTCTGGTGCCCGGGCTGCGGCCACGGGATCGTCCTCAGCGGACTTCTCCGGGCAGTCGAACAGCTGGGGCTCAGCAAAAACGACATCGTCATGGTATCCGGCATCGGTTGTTCGGCTCGAATTTCCGGCTATGTCGATTTTCACACCCTGCATACCATTCACGGTCGGGCGCTGGCTTTCGCCACCGGCGTGAAAATCAGCCGCCCCGAGTTGAAGCTGATCGTTCCGATGGGAGATGGCGACGCCCTGGCCATCGGCGGCAACCATTTTATTCATGCCGCCCGGCGCAATATCGACATAACCGCCATCGTGATGAATAACCGAATCTACGGGATGACCGGCGGTCAGTTTTCACCGCTTTCCGGCCCCGGCATCAATGCGTCCACCGCGCCCTACGCCAACATCGATCCGGCCTTCGATGTGGTTGAGCTGGCCAAAGCCGCCGGGGCCACCTTTGTGGCCCGGACCACGGTGTATCACGTTAAACAGGTCACCGATTTCATCAAACAGGCGATCGTGCACAGGGGTTTCGCGGTCGTGGAGATCCTGACCCAGTGTCCGACCCATTTCGGCCGCAAGAACAAGGAGGGCAGTGCGGTGGACATGCTCAAACGCTATCAGGAGAGCACCACCCCGATCGGCTCCAAAGCCAAACAGGAAAATCCGGAGCTGATCGAAAGAGGCATATTCGTTCAGGAAGAAAAGCCGGAATACTGTGATCAATACGATTTGGTCATCGAACGGGCCACGAGGGGACAGTAATCATGGAAAAATGCAGAATGGTGTTTTCCGGCTCCGGCGGCCAGGGTGTTATCACAGCTGCAATCATCATGGCCGAGGCGGCCGTCATTTACGAAGACCTCAATGCGGTGCAGTCCCAGTCCTATGGTGCGGCGGCCAGGGGCGGCGCCACCCGCAGCGATGTCATCATATCGGATTCAGCCATCCATTTCCCCAAGGTCATTCAGCCCAACGTGCTGGTCTGCCTCACCCAGGAGGCCTACAGCGCCTACTACCCCATCATCCGGCCCGGCGGCCTGCTGTTGACCGACGCCCGCTATGTCAAGACGGAAAGAAAAGTCGATGCGCGGCAAGTCGAACTGCCGATGTACCGATCGGTGGTCGAAGAAATCGGCAAACCGATTGTGTTCAACATCTGTATGCTGGGAGCGGTGGTGAGCCTGACGCAGCTCGTCAAGCCTGAATCGATCATGCAGGTGCTCGAGAGCCGGATTCCGTCCGGGTTCCTCGACATGAACCGCCGCGCTCTTGATGTGGGCATGGAACTGGGGCAGGGGATCAACGTGTAAAGGAGACCGTTTCGGCTGGTGCGCCGCCGGCCCTGACCAGCCAACCGTCGATATTCCCTGCAGTGGATTATCAAAAACATAATGCTTAGATTGATTCTCTAACGGCAAACGACTGAGAACATTATACATCTGGCGTTTGTCGGTTGACGCCCGCCGCCGCCTCTCATTGCCAATCTAGCTTTTCGTGAACCCCAATCCTAGTTCAGAGTCATTTTTAAAGTGTCGCGACTGCCTTGCGCGAAGAGGAAACGTTTAAGTTTCGGTGAAAAATTCCAAATCGCAAATAACAACCTAAACTAATCGGTTCAGGGTTCAAAGGTTCAGAGTTCAAAGGTTCAAGTGTTCAAGGAAGGACTCCAATCCTTCAACCCTGAACGGGAAACGGTGAACCTTTAAACTGATTGGCTCATTGGATATTGTAAATTGGAATTTATTTGTATTTTGGTGCTTGTATTTTGGTATTTGGTTTCATTTAAGCGGACGGGCAAGCCCTCGTATGAAACTACGCCAAATTGGCATAGTTTCTTTCTCGATCAAACTGGGCGCCCCGCCGCCCCGCCGGCCAGCGGCTGGGCTGAAATCTGAAACCTAAACCAACACTGCCGATGGTCATTGTTATGTATCCACGCTTGAAATATCGAGCAGCGGCCGACAATGGATGCGACAATTTAAGTGTGACACAACTTAGAGGCTTCTGACCGCTTTGACATAGAAATTGGCAGTGAAATCCTGCCAAGCGACGAAGCCCATGTCGGAGCTGACATACCAGGCGGCCGTGAACGAGCGCCGGTCGCAGCTCCACAGCCAGATACGGCTCTGATCGAATATCGGTGCGATACAATCGTCGCCGGCCCGCGGAATGTCCCTCAGGAGGGTGATGAGTTCGTCGATTGTGGGCAGCCGCCAGTCGCAGTGCCCTGCGAGGCGCTCGGTGTTCAGGCGGCCGATGTAATCCCAGGCCTGGTGCCACTGCAGTTGAAACGGCGAACCGGACTGCTGCCACATACGCCGGTTGGTGCTGTCGGTCACCGTCTCATCACCTGAACGTTCAAAGTTATGAGATCGATACGCACGCGGCCGCCGGAGGGTGTCGATGGGGAAGTACTTTGCCGCACGCTTCGGATCGACCTTGATGCAGACACTGCGCGGCTGAATTGCAGCGGTTGCAGGTTCCGGCACCTGGTAGTCCTTTTCGGCTTCACGCAAGCGGCAGAGGCGTTCATTGTCAGCCTGCCAGGACCGCGCAAGTTTTTCCAAGGCCGCCATCATTTCCAGCGCCGATGAAAAGCGGTCTTCTGAACGGTGTGCGATCGCCTTGCGGATGAAGCCGTCCCAGGTCGCATCCAGGTCGGAATTGAACTGGGCGACCGGCCGGTAGTCGTCAGTCGGCAGAACGCCGGTCAACAGACGGTAGAAGGTGATACCCATCGAAAAGAGATCGGCGGTGACGTCGACCCGGTCCGGATCGGTCTCCTGCTCGGGCGGCGCGTACCAAGCCGAACCGACCTTGAGGCTCGGCGGACCGGCGAACTTCTCACCATGCAGTTTCGAGAGGCCGAAATCGCAGATCTTGACGGTATCTTGATCGGTGATCAACAGGTTGGCCGGCTTGATGTCCCGGTGGACGATACCGGCATAATGGAGACAGGCTAAACCCTGCAGCGTCTGGCGCGTGTAGTGAACGGCTTTGTCCACCCTCAGAGGGCGCGAAGGTTCGTCGGGGTGTTGGCTTTCACCGATCATCTGACGCAGATTGTTCACGAAATAAGCCATCAGATAATACGGGCGGCCGTCGGCTTCGTTAAAATCGAATATCTCGACGATGTTGGGGTGCCTCAGACCGGCCAAGGTAACGGCCTCGGCCACGAACATGGCCCGGATACCGACCATACCGATCAGCTTGACCAAAAGCGGGTCCGGATCCATATATTTGAGAGCGGCGATTTTACCGATAACCGGGTGCTCGACCTTGTAAATCTTGCTCATGCCGCCACGACCGATGAGGCCGCGAATGACGTATTTCCCGATGGTTTTCACATTATTTCTTCAAGTGTTGGGTTAAAAAATCGTTGGTCGAGCGACTACCTCCAATGAAAAAGTCGCGAACGCTTAGCCGACCGCATTTAACACGAAAATAGAATGTAATTCGGAAGAAAGGTGGACACCTCCACCCGGATGAACGGTTTCGAAAGATGGCTGAAACTCGCCGCCAACGGGCTGAACACGGCCATGAGCGTTTAGTAAAAAGCTCTGACCGTGTGAAACCGGGATTACCGACACCACAGTCGGTCGGCGTGCGCGCGCGGCAGTCCGGCTGCAATGATTTTCTCTGCCGCGGCACCGATATCGTA
>JBATHN010000216.1:0-2411 GCA_049666885.1 Desulfobacterales bacterium | reverse complement strand
CCATGGGCAAGAAGATCAAAGAATTGCTGGCCCAGCACCGGGAGCGGTTCATCAGGGGAGCGGTGGCCAACGGCATAGCCGAGGAAAAAGCGAAAACGATTTTCGATTTGATCGATAAATTCGGCGGTTATGGATTCAACAAGTCCCACAGCGCGGCCTATGCGCTGATCGCCTATCAGACGGCCCACCTCAAAGTGCATTTTGCGGTCGAATTCATGGCGTCCCTTCTAACCAGCGAAATGCACTCCACCGACGGCGTCGTCAAATTTATCGCCGAGTGCCGCAGCCACAACATACCAGTGCTGCCGCCCGACATTTATGAAAGCGACAACGAGTTCGCCGTAAAAGGCGATGCGATCCGTTTCGGCTTGGTGGCCGTCAAGAATGTCGGGGAGGGAGCCATCGAGGCCATCACCGCGGCCCGCAGCACCTGTCGCTTTACGTCCCTGTTCGATTTCTGCGAGCATGTCGACTTGAAGAAAGTGAACAAGCGGGTGATCGAAAGCCTCATCAAGTGCGGGGCGTTCGATGCCACCGGTGCCAGACGCGCGCAGATGATGGCGGCTCTCGAGGAGGCGCTGGAATATGGTCAACGGGTTCAGAAAGAAAGAAACGATCCCCAAATGGGCCTCTTCGACTTGGGTGAACACAAGCCGGCGATCAACCTTCCGGAACTGCCCCAGATCCAGGAGTGGGATGAGCGCCAGCGCCTGGCTTTCGAAAAGGAAGCCTTGGGTTTTTACATCTCCGGCCACCCTTTGAAAGATTTCGAAGAGGTGCTGGAGAAGTTTACCAACGTCAATGCGGTGAGCATCAAGGAGAGCACTGACGGCGGGATGGTGAGAATCGGCGGCATCGTCGCCGCCGTCAAAACCATCAAGACCAAAAAGGGTGATACGATGGCGTTTGTGACCATCGAGGACATGCAGGGAGCGGTGGAAGCCATCGTCTTTTCTGCGCTTTATGCCGGAGCCGGTGATCTTCTCATCGAGGACAACGCGATTCTGGTTCAGGGGCGCCTCCAAAAGGATGAGCAGTCGATCAAGGTGATTGCCGATACGATCATCCCCATGAACAAGGCTGAAGAAACCTGGACGGCCAGTATCCATTTTCACGTGGACATGACGCGGACCGATCGCGAGGCGCTTGTGCGGCTGCAGGAAACACTCCTGCAGCACCCGGGCTCGTGCCGGGCTTTTCTGCACCTGCGCGATCATCAGGGCACCGATACGGTAATCGGTCTGCCCGAACGAACCAAGCTGCAGGCGGGATCGCTGCTGACCCGCGATGTCAATCGGTTGCTCGGCTACAATGCCGTCGAGACGGTCTGCAGTGCGGCTGCCGCCGCGGCACCGAACGCCGGACCCAATCGCAACGGTTATAGAGGGTATAAACCCAATGGCAGATACTGAAACACCCGTCTATGCGGTTTTGCTGGCCGGCGGTGTCGGGTCCCGACTCTGGCCGGTTTCAAGGGATCTGAACCCGAAGCAATTGGTCAAGTTTTTCGGCAGTGACTCTCTGATCCAGGCGACGGTCAAGCGTCTGCTGCCGGTAACGGCTGCGGACAACATTCGGATTGTCTGCGGACGGGAGCACCGGGACGAGATCACCCGCCATCTACAGGAAATCGGCATTGCGGCCGGTGACAGGATCATCTGCGAGCCTTGCGGCCGCAACACCGCACCGGCCATTTTGCTGGCGCTCCTGAAGATTCTGCAATTGGAGGAAGAGGCGGTTCTGTGCGTTTTCCCGGCCGACCATGTGATCAAAGATGTGGCTGCCTTTCATGACCGATTGCGGTCAGCGATCAGCCTGGCCGGCAGCGGTTACGTGGTGACTTTCGGTATGACGCCCCACTATCCGGAAACCGGCTACGGCTATATCGAAGGGGGCGGCGATGTGTCCGGCGGGGCCCTGAAAGCGAAGCGATTCGTGGAAAAACCGGATCTGGCGACAGCCCGCCAATATCTCGAAGCGGGCAATTTTTTTTGGAACAGCGGAATGTTCGCCTTCCGGGCCTCGGTCATCCTGGAAGAGTTCAAACAGTATCAGCCCGACCTGCTGCACAAGATGATGGGGATCGACCTTTCCGATGAACAGTTCGAAGCGGCTGATTACATCCGACTGCCGGATATATCGATCGATTACGCCATCATGGAGCGCACCCGCAAGGGGGCCGTGCTGCCGTCCGACTTCGGCTGGAGCGATATCGGGTCCTGGAAATCCCTCTATGAATTTCTTCCCAAGGATAAAGACAACAACGTCATTGATGGTGACGTTGTCGCCCAAGAAACGCGCAATTGCTTTATCATGTCTCATGAACGACTGATCGCCACCAACCGCCTCGATAACCTGGTGATCGTCGAAACACCGGATTCGATCTTTGTGTCCGACATCGACACCAGCCG
>JBATHN010000215.1:0-6593 GCA_049666885.1 Desulfobacterales bacterium | reverse complement strand
ACTGCGGCGTACCATAAGTACGCCTCATTCCTCGAAATTCGCAAGCCTTGATCTCGGGCTTTTTACGAATCCGTCTGAATTGAGACTTTATACGAGTTCATCAGTTCGTTATGTGGATTTAAAAATCTATTGGTCAAAATGGCCCCCGGAGATTGTGCCCCTCCGGAGGCTGTGGGAGGGAAATTTTAAGTGTCCAGGCATCATGATGTGATCTTCTTTTTTAAAAGGATTTTTGACAGCCGACATGAAAGGCTTTTCTAATTGGTTTCGGAGCAGCGGATGGCAATAAGCGTCGGTTGTCAGCGAATCCTATCATCTAAATTAAGAGACCAGAGGCGAAAGAAAATACAGGAGTATAGGGATTTTAAAAAAATACCAACATACATTATAATAATATGGTCGATACGAGGGGAGGTCAAGGCGTCATTCAACCGTAATGGAAGTATTTAACTTTCCACAAAACGCAACTTCTGCGAAAGGTAAGGTTACTGTAATTAAAACCGAGCGTTCCAAATTTTAATCGAAAGGTTAAGTATCTAAATTAACGTGGAATTCTATCGGTGTTGATTTGTAAAATTTAAAACCCATCGGTATCGTCGACCTTGCTGCATCTTCGGCGTCATTGCCATTGTGCATCAGCAATCCATAGCGGAACGACATCTTCCTTGTATCTGCGGCAATCTCACCAATCGCTCTTTTTAATATTTATTAAAAGTTGACAAATTTCTACCTTATGATATTAATTAATGATACCGAAGGATACCTTCTGACCACATAATTTTGGGCTTAAGCGTTGAGCAGGTTGCGCAGAACGAAATCGAAAAGCTTCCGAATGGACGATCACGTCTTTCGAAAGCTTTTTTTATTAGACCAGGTCACTGAATTCATATCATCCTGCAAACAAATGGAGGAAAACGATGAATCGTAAATTGGCGATTTGGATTATAGCATTGCTAACCTTTACCTTTGCAACGAGTTCGTTCGCCGGATGGGAACTCTATGACGATTTTAATTCCGGCACTTTTAACCCTCAAAAGTGGTCCGTTGACAACCCAAGTGCCGACATCACTGTTGAAAACGGACGGGCAAAATTTATCCATAAAAGCGGAATACCAAATGTTTCCAGTTACCTGATTTTAATTCAAGATCCAGTAAATATACTGGGCATCAAAGCCACTGTGTTCATAGCATCTTGCACCGGCGATGTCCGGACCCGTATTGCGGCGAATATCGGAAACGTGGGAGAAAACCATGTGTGGACTGGGTTTCAATTGCAGCCCGGTGAGGAGAAAATTTATACCAACGCAGGCCTGGAAGGACCACCGCCCACGTATACCTGGGTAAATGACTTGCATTACGCACAATTCCAAAAACCTATCGTTGTGACCGGTACCGACATCAACCTTACAATGGCGTTTTCGAACGATAAAATTACATACGAAGTCGAGGGACGGGGGAAAATTTCCTATAAGCATGCAAAACCGATAGACCCTACAACCAATACTTTTCGAGCAATCGGAACCAGGAGCACCAATGGTGACGGACCCTGCACGGTTTATATCGACGATGTCTACGTATTCAGGCCGTGAGCATTTACCAGGTTGTTCCATTTTATCACGGGTGAATTCAGTTTCGATTGATCAAATTAGGATTGGAGGAAAGACAATGAAAAAAGCGATTATTTTTATATGTATCGCAGCACTTCTGCTTGGACCGACAGTTTATGCTTGGGCGGACTGGCAATTGTATGACGACTTTAATTCCGGTTCGATCGACCCGCAAAAATGGGAGGTCGACGATTCCAACGCCACGATAACCGTCGAAAACGGAAGGGCGAAATTTGTGCATCAATCTGGGTATGCAAATGACTCCAGCTGGTTGTCTTTCATCAAGAACCCTAAATCGATCACGGGTATTAAGGCTAAGGTTACGGTTGAGTCCTGTTCAGGAGATGTCAGGGTGCGGTTAGCCAGTTTTATTGGTAAAATTGGAGACGATTATGTCTATACAGAACACGTGATAAGAGCGAACCGGAACTATATATCCTCAGCGCTACCTCTTGTGGGGCCTGCACCCGATTATCAATACAAGTATGATTATTTCTGGGGGTATTTCAAAAACCCGTTGGTTTATATAGGGTTGCCTTTCACGATGTCGATGGTTGTACACCGAGACCATGCCGAATATGAGGTAGAGGGGCAGGGGGGAATAGAGTTTTCATTTCCAGTGACTCTATCGCCGACTGACGATCACTTTAAAGGTATCGGAACCCGAAGTAACAGCGGCGTGGGGACCTGCACAGCATATTTTGATGACGTATATATTTTAAGACAACCCTCGTCCCCGGCGGGAAACCTATTGCTTATGGATGAAAATTGAATTTTTGAGAGACGTCCCACCTGTTCGGCAATGACCAGGCGCCGAAGAATGGCGACATCAGGCTTCCGGGTGTGCGCCGGAAAAATTATAACCGCCGATGTTCCGCAGGGAATCATCGGTACATGGCATCGATGTGGTCTTTGAACCGGTCCTGGATAACGCTCTTCTTCAACTTGAGTGTCGGTGTCACCATCTCGTTGTCGATCGTAAATTCGGGAACGATCGTAAATTTTTTGATCGTCTCGAAAGGCGCCAGGGATTTGTTTCGTTCGGCGATTTCGGTCTCAATCAGTTTTTTAATGGCGGGGTGTTGGCCGAGTTCGTCAACCGAACCGAAGGCGATTTGGTGCTGACCGGCATAGGCGCTGATCGCCTCCGGCTCCACAGATATCAGTGCCGTCAGATAGTGGCGCCGATCACCTATCACACAGATCTGATGGATATACCGTGAAGTGGCAAGGTGCCCCTCGATGGCCGCCGGGCCGATATTCTTTCCGCCTGAGGTGACGAGAATCTCTTTTTTTCGCCCGGTGATACGCAGGAAGCCTTCATCATCGATTTCACCCAGATCGCCCGTTTTCAACCAGCCGTCTTCCGTTATGGTAGTCGCCGTTTCATCCGGCATCTTATAGTAGCCTTTCATGACGTTACGACCGCGAAACAGAATCTCACCGTCCGAAGCGACCTTTTGCTCGATGCCCGGACCTGGCGGCCCGACCCAGCCGAAACGGTAGTTGTCGTAGCGATTCAGGTTGGAGAAGCTTGTGTTCTCAGTCATGCCGAGCCCCTCCACGACAAGGATGCCGGCGGCATGAAAAAACCTTCCGACCTCGGGATTCAGCGGTGCTGCGCCGCTGATGCACCAGCGTACCTGTCCCCCCAATGCGGCCTGAATTTTTTTGAATACCAGCCGGCGCGCCAATTTATACTGGAGGGAAACAAGCGGTGGTATCGAGCGATGGGTCAATTGTAAATCGCTCACTCTGTACCCAACCGCCAATGCCCAGCGGAAGAGCTTCAGTGTCAACCCGCCCTTGGCCTCGGCTGCGCTGATGATTTTGGCCTGGACTTTTTCATAAACCCGCGGAACACTCGGGAACCAGTGGGGCCGGGCGGTTTTTAGATCTTCGGCCAGCAGGTCCATGCTCCGGTTAAAGGCCAGGGTGCATCCTGACAGCAGCGCGGTGTAAACGCAAGTGCGCGCAAAAACATGTGCCAGCGGAAGAAAAAGAAACACGTGGTCGCCCGGATACCAGGCCACGCTTTTCTCAACCGACTGGGCCGTAAAAGTCATGTTGTCGTGCGTGAGCATGGCCCCCTTGGGCACGCCGGTGGTACCTGACGTGTAGACTATCGCAGCGACATCTCCGGCGCCAACCGCTGCCGTCATTTCCGTGAATGCCCTGTCGGAAATATCCCGACCCTGAGCGGTAAATTTTTCGAAACCCAGGACCCAGTCATTCTCGGGATTTTGACCGCTGAACAGCACGACCCGGCGGACGGCAGAAATCTCGTTGCGGATTTCCAGCAGTTTGTCGAACTGGTTGCGATCTTCCGCAAAAACAAGAACGGCGTCGGAATGCCGAATGATGTAACGGCAGTCTTTAACCGGCAGCGTCTGATAGATGCCCACGGTTACGGCCCCGATGCTGGCAGCGGCCAGATCCGTGAGCACCCAGCGGTAACAACTGTAGCTGACGATGGCCACCTTGTCGCCTTTTTGCACCCCAAGTGCGATCAGGCTTTTGGAGACCTTCCGGACCTGAGCGTAGAATTCCTCCCAGGTTACTTCCCCGGGTTGACCGTCGCCAGTCAGCCACCGGTAAGCCGGATATCCCCCCCGACGACCGACGGTTTCCCTCAGCATCGCGTGAATGTTTTCAAAGTCCTTGAATGTTTCCATAAACCCTCCCGGCTAGCATTGGCTGGCACGACTCAGGGCAGTCGTTTCGAAACACAACGGGGCTGCAAAGTCCGATGCGCTTCAAACCACCTAATTGTAAGCGTTTACAGAGTGCCGCAAATGAAAGACGTCGGGTGCGCAGACGTACTTTTGTACTTCAAGCGCCCGACAACAATGCAGATGTGGTGCCCTGTGAACGCTTAGTTCGTTTCGGCATAGCATGCCGCCTACAGGTTTGCAATTGATGCAATAACGTGAAAGTGATTTCGCAAATCTAAGGGCACCGCCAGCGCCATGAGACGGCCGATGATGGGGACGGCATGTCCGGTTTGGAGTCCGGTAAAAGCGCTGCCCCGAAAATTGACAAAAGGAAAAATTACGTTAGGTTGATCATAAATGCGGGCAATTTTTTGAAAATTGAGATTTTGGACGCTTCACCAGTATCGCTCTCCGCCCGCCTGTATATCATTCCCGCAGGCTTTTGCTGATCTTTATCTCGCCCGGACGGTGTAATTGGGCCGCGGCAATAAATAATTACACACCTTGCTTGTCTTTTTTGGCCGTCGACCGCGTTACATCCACAAATGCATATCCCGATATGCATCGGCAGATGAGCCTTGAAGACGGACCAAAATCCTGCGCAATCTTGTGTTATTATTTCTTGCCGAGACCCTAAAAGGAGTGCAGGAGATGGATTATCAAGAATTACGGGCGGCGCAGATGCCGCTAAAAAAACAATATCGGAAAGACCCCCGGAGCGCCAGGTACACCTTGCAGGCGCAAGGCCGCTTGCATCAGAATCGTGTATCGGTCCAGATTCAGTCCGGGCTTGGACGCATCGAGGCCGGGCTGCATCCTGCCACCGGTGGCGACGGCAGTTTGGCCTGTTCTGGTGATATGCTGCTGGAAGCGCTTGCGGCCTGCGCGGGTGTTACGCTCGGGGCTGTGGCGACCGCTATGGGCATCCAGATCAAGGACGGCTTTGTCACGGCGGAGGGTGATATCGATTTTCGAGGCACGCTCGGTGTAGACCAAGAAGCACCGGTTGGTCTCAAAGCAATTCGGCTGCGCTTCGACCTGGATACCGACGCCGACGCCGGTCGATTGGCCACTCTGATGCGGCTCACGGAAAGATATTGCGTTGTCCATCGAACCTTGAGCCATCCGCCGACACTGTCTATTGCCTATGAGCGGCGCAGCAGCAGTGCGGACTGAGGATGCGGGTCATCATTAAATTTATCAATTGATAATTGACTTCCTATGCTCGATGAGTGATTCTTGCCGACCGGTCGCTTTCGGCCTTTCTTTATCGGGACCCAATAGCCAGTCGACCGGTAGAGAAGTGACGCGATCCATTAATAGGTCAGACGGAATGAGAAAATCGCCGAAAGCGGTAATCGATGCGCATGCCCACTGCGGGGTGATCGACCGCAGTTTTGAGCAGTCTTTCGAAGACTACAAGCAGCAGGTTGCCGGAACGGACATCGGCGGAGTTGCCCTGTTCTCTCCTGTTTTAGAGATCTACGACCGTTATGACGTCCATTTTACCGACACCCCGGTCTGGCGGCGACGACGCCGGGCGAGCAACGCCAGTCTGCTTGCACTGAAACCTTCTGGACTGACCATTTTTCCTTACTTTTTCATCTGGAACGACTTTGCCGTGGAGCAGCTCACCGTAGAACACCGCGGCATCAAGTGGCACCGCCACGCCGGCGAACCGATCTACTGCTACGACGATCCGAGATGCCGGACCGCCCTGGACGAGATACGGCGCCGAAACCTGCCGGTGGTGCTGGAGGAAGAGTTGGGCAACACGCTGAATTTCGTCCGAGAGCTGGCGGATGGGATAACGGTGATCATTCCGCACCTGGGCTTGCTGAACGGCGGTTTTCGATCCATCGCTGATGCAGGCCTTTGGGAGGGGGAGAACGTATGGGCGGACACCGCTCTGGCTGACCGGGACGAGATCCGCGAATACCTCAGCCGCTACGGTCACCGCCGGCTGTTGTTCGGATCGGACTTTCCCTTCGGCAGCCCGTCTGCCGAACTGCTCAAAGTGCGCCGCCTGGGACTCGATCCCAATGTGGAAGCTGCGGTACTGGGCGGCAATTTCAGCCGCCTGCAGGGTTTGTGAGAAGGGCTCCTCATATGAAACTTAACGGTCCTATACCAACAGAAAGTTAATCTTTAGAGATACTATTCCGGGTATTGAGATATTCAGAAATCTCAAATTCCAAGCACCAAATTCCAATGAAATCCCAAATTTCAATATCCAATGACTCAAACAGGTTTGATATTTTGAATTTTGGTC
>JBATHN010000214.1:0-6463 GCA_049666885.1 Desulfobacterales bacterium | reverse complement strand
GGCGCCATCAAAGACGGGGTCATGCGCGCCGTGATCCGGAAAAAGATCCCGTACGTGCTGGCAGGCTCCATCCGCGACGACGGCCCCATGCCCGAGGTGATCGCGGACGTCTATCGGGCCCAGGACCTGATGCGGAATTTGACCCGCAAGGCCACTACCATTGTCTGCCTGGCGACCCAACTGCACTCCATCGCCACCGGCAACATGACGCCTTCCTACACGGTGTCGGGCGGCGTGGTCCGGCCGGTCTACTTTTATACGGTCGACATGTCCGAGTTTGCAGTCAGCAAGCTGGCCGACCGGGGTTCGCTCACGGCCCGATCGATTCTGACCAACGTCCAAGATTTCGTGGTGACCGTCGAACGGGGCCTCAGCAAGCGCTGCGCCTGAATCCTGTTACTTAACGATCTGCGTTCCCGCCTTACCCCGCATGGCCGCTTCAATGTCTGTGATGGAGCAGATCACAGCCCGTTTGTCCCGGTGCTCGACGAACTGAATGGCGGCCTCGATCTTGGGCCCCATCGATCCGGCCGGAAATTGCCCTTGCCTAAGATAGCCTCGTGCTTGTGCCGTCGTCATTACCGGCAAGAGTTCCTGGTCGGGCTGCCCGTAGTTGAGCATGGCGCCGCTTTCGTCGGTGGCGATAAGAAAGACGTCCACCCCCACTTCCTCAGCCAACTTGACGCTGGCCAGGTCCTTGTCGATGACAGCATCCACACCGCAGAAGGTCCGTCCTTCGCGTATCACCGGAATGCCGCCGCCGCCGCAGCAGATGACGATGAAGTCTAGCTCGATCAGCCGAACGATTTCCCGCTTCTCGACGATGGTTACGGGTCGGGGGGAGGTCACCACCCGCCGCCAGCCTTTGGCCGTCAACCGCGTCTGATAGGGCGCCCGATTTGCCCGGGTCCGGGTCAGAATCGGGCCGATGGGTTTGCTGGGGTCACGGAAGGCGGGATCATTTTCGTCCACGACCACATAGCTGATGAGACTCACGATCGGTTTGGAGTGAATTCCCAGTTGCATCAGCTGGCTGTCCAATGTGGACTCGACCATGTAACCGATCTGCCCCTGGGTCTGGGCCACCAGGATCTCCAACGGCAGCTGCGGCACTTCCCTGCAGCTTTCCTGCTGGAGAAGCAGGTTACCCACCTGGGGACCGTTGCCGTGGGTGATGATGATCCGGTGCTTGCGCGAGAGCCGGGCGATCTGCCGGATCGGCACCTCGAGGTTCTCGAATTGCTCCTCGATGGTGCCTTTCTGACCCTTGCGGATCAGGGCGTTGCCGCCCAGCGCCACCAGTAAAATCGGTTTTGGATTGGGTGTCTTCATGGCGGTCCTACGGCTACCGCATGTGTCCCTGCAGTTTCGCCATCAGGACCTCTTCCAGCGTCGGCGAGCCGTGGTCATGATATTCGTAGCGCACTCGCAGGTTCGGTTTTTCGATGTTGAGGATGCGGGGCAGGTGGATCGGCGTGGCAAAGAGCACCAGGTCGCAGTCGACATTGGCGATGGTTTGCTCCAGGTCTCGAATCTGAGCAGGGCCGTATCCCATGGCCGGGAGCACCTTGCCCATGTGGGGATATTTGGCATAAGTGGCGATTATGGAACCCACTGCATAGGGGCGGGGGTCTATGATTTCGGCTGCACGGTGCTGCCCGGCAGCGATCAGGCCGGCGCCAAAGGGCATCTCGCCGTGGGTCAACGTGGGGCCGTCCTCCACCACCAGAACCCTTTTCCCGCTGATTCGTTCCGGTTGGCTCACCAGGACCGACGACTCGGCCAGAACGGTCGTCGCTTTGGCGGCATAGCGGCCAATGTTACCGCGGACCTGCTCCACCTTCTCGGGGGGCGCGGTGTCCACCTTGTTGATCACGGCAATATCGGCCATCAGCATGTTGGTTTCCCCCGGGTAATACAGCCGTTCGTGACCGGCGCGGTGGGGGTCGAAGAGCACGATGTGCACATCCGGGAAATAGAACGGTGTGTCGTTATTGCCGCCGTCCCAGACGATAACGTCGGCTTCGGTTTCCGCTGCTTTGAGGATTTTGCCGTAGTCGATTCCGGCATATACGACGATGTCCTGGTCCACCAGTGGCTCGTACTCTTCACGCTCTTCGATGGTGCAGTGGTGGGTATCGAAGTCCGCGTAACTGGAAAACCGCTGCACCTCCTGCAGCCGCAGGTCACCGTAGGGCATGGGATGTCGAACCGCTACGACCCGGCGACCGTGGGCTTTCATGATTTCGCAGACCTTGCGCGTGGTCTGCGACTTGCCGCAGCCGGTGCGCACGGCACAGACGGCGACTATCGGCTTGGAAGCCCGCAGCATGGTGTAGGTGGCGCCGATCAGAGTGAAATCCGCACCACCGGCCATGGCGACGGACGCCTTGTGCATGACCTCCGTATGAGGCACGTCACTGTAAGAGAAGGCGACCAGATCGACCCTATGTTGCCGGATAAGATCGCGCAACTGCTCCTCGGGAAAAATGGGGATGCCGGTCGGGTACATCTTTCCGGCCAGCTCAGGCGGGTAGCGACGGTCTTCGATATCGGGGATCTGGGTGGCCGTGAAAGCGATGACCGTATAGCGGGGATTGTCCTTGAAATAGACGTTGAAATTGTGAAAATCCCGTCCGGCGGCACCCATGATAATGACTTTTTCTATCATTTGATATCTCCATTACGCAATCAAAGGCATCGAGAGATACGATCATCGGCCGCCAATCGACATCGGGGTGACGCGTTTTGCGATCATTGGAACCTCCTTCACGGAAGCATGGGGCATGCAGGGTTCTTCTGAACGCTGCTGATCTCTCCCCGGATCGTTGCGGTTTCATCCTTCTGAATGAACAAGCGGCGGGTTTTCTTCTGTAGGTGCCTGGTTCGAGTAGTACTGGTGATATTCGAGAACTTTTTTGATGTAGATCTGGGTCGTACTGAAGGGCGGTATGCCATTATACTCATATACGCGCTGAATGCCGGCATTGTAAGCAGCCAGTGCCAGGCTGACATCTTGTTTGAAGAGTTTCATGAGCTTTTTGAAATACCTGACGCCGGCGTTGATATTTTGAACCGGATCGAAAATATCGTCGACGCCCATCGATTCAGCCGTAAGGGGCATCAACTGCATCAGGCCGCCTGCACCCATCGGTGAGATGGCATGCGGGTCGTATCCGGATTCAGCGCGGATGATGGCCTTGATCATGGCCGTATCGACATTGTATCGGGCCGATGCCGCTGCGATAATGGTTTGAAAAGTCTGTTCGTGCTTGTACTTGGGAAGGTCCATCGGCGATTTTTCAGGCGGCGGCGGCTTTGTTGGAATCATTGTTTTGTTTGCCGACTGAATCGGTTGAAGAGAAAACCGCTGATTGATCTGCTGAATTTTCATCAAAACCCGAAAGGGGTCGAATGAATTGAGTTCCTGGGGGAACAACGACGGTATGGGGGGATAGCGGAAGGAAGCGACAACGCCCGGTAAACCGGTACGATTCATGGCATCCATGGGTGGGAACAACGCCACATAAAGGAGTGCCGTACCACAGACGAACCACACGGTCAGCGTGTTGAGCGACCAGGTCTTACAGATTTCGGGTTTCATATTTTTTATTGACCTGCAAAAATTCTATGTACCGACTATTATCTGATAACCATATTCGGTCCGATGGTCAACACCCAAAATCGATCTGACGCATAAAAACAGAACCTGGGATTTTCGATCGAAAAAATCACGCCTCTACATTCCAAGATGTTGATCTCAATACATAAAATGCAAAAAACATGCAAGGACGACCAATTTATGATTCGATGTATTATCAGTCACTTAAAAAAAGAGGTCATTTTTCGTTTGCCTTGAACTGAGAAAACGGTGTTATATTAATCGGCACCAAAATACATAGCAGGACCTGGACATGCCCCTGTTGCGACGCCACAAGAAAAATATTTTTATTTTCGTTGCCGTTTTATTGATTCTTTCGACAACCGGCGTCTACCTGCTGCCGAAACTCACCCTGATCATACCGATCAAGGTCGATTATTCGCGTGTCGGTGCTCCCAGGGTTTACCTTTTGCCGGTCGACCGGCTTATTCAGGTCTCTGAAGATAAGCGGGTCGGCAGTGTTCACCACGCCGGTGCTTGGTTCTCATTTGCGACACCATTCGACATAGAGAAAAACTATGATTCCGAATACGCTCAAGCCTTTTTGTTCGGCAATCGCAAGTCATTTGTCGTCTCCCCGCAGATGGAAACCGAAAGGATCGTAAAGAAGCTGCTGGCAGGGGGGCCCGCTGAAGCCCGCAAGATGAAACGCCTGCTGGGAGAGGAAAATATCGCATCCGAGTATGCCGCTTTGGACCTGTGTCTGACAACAACACCCGAGCCGGTCAGGCTGTCTTCCTCAATACAGGAACTGTCGCGAACCACTCTCATGCTGATTCTCAAAAAGGCCTTCAGTGGACTCGGCGATGTGATCTACCGGTTCAGCTTCGGAGAAACAAAAGGGTTTCAGTTCGGTAACCCGGTTACGGCATCAGACGTCTATGTATATTTGTTCAGCCCTTCCGATCGTATGTTCCGCATGAAGTTCACGTCGATGACACAGGGGGAGATCGATTTTTTCCTCACCTCGATCGATTTCTCTGCATCGTCGAACTTCATCCGGCCTGGTTTACCAAGCACTGGCATACGCTTTTAACGGCAACAGAACATCACAGGAGTGCATATGCAAACATTTTTTCGTCAAAAAATTATGGACAAGACACCCTGCATCGGGACAATTGTCGGCATCCCTTCGCCTGAAACCGCAGAGGTTCTGTCGCTTGTTGGATTTGATTGGCTGTTCATCGACATGGAACACGGTGCCTTTGATATCCTTACGCTTCAACGCGTGCTCCAGGCGGTTGCCGGAAAAACACCATGTTTGGTGCGGGTGCCGGCGCTGGAAGAAGCCTGGATCAATAAATGCCTTGATGCGGGAGCGGATGGTATCATCGTGCCGCACGTGAATTCGGCGGCTGAAGCGGTCCGGGCTGTTCGTTTCAGCAAATACCCGCCAGCGGGTAGTCGCAGTGTCGGCCTGGCGAGGGCTCACGGATATGGGACCCGGTTTTCGACATATCTCAACCAAGCCAATGAAACCATTGCCGTGGTGTTGCAGATAGAGCACATCGATGCGGTTAACCACATTGAAGAGATTCTCAGCGTCGATAACATCGACGCTCTTTTCATCGGTCCTTACGACCTGTCGGCCAGTATGGGGTTGACCGGTCGGGTCGATGACCCCGCGGTCGTCGCGGCGATAGATACGGTTCGCACCCAGGCGGCCGAGGTCGGCATGCCGGTGGGGATTTTCGTTGCCGCCGCTGTCGATGCAAGGCCCTACATTGCTGAGGGTTATGGGCTTTTGGCCATCAGCACGGACATGATGATGCTGGCCGATGCGGCGCGTCAGATCGTCGAAACGGTGAAAAAATAATATTTCTTCAATAGTTACGCAGTGCCGCCGGCAGGAAGAAGTAACTCTGCGCTTCGAAGGTTTACTTTTAAACGTAAGGGAGATGCCATGGAACCCCTAAGCGGTAAGGTTGCCCTGGTCACCGGTGCCAGCAAGGGCATAGGGCGGGCAACGGCGCTTCGGCTGGCACGCGAGGGTGTCGCTCTGGTTGCCGGCGCCACAGGTTTGGAACGGTTGGAAACATTAAGGCTGGAGGTCGAAAACCTGGGAGCAGAGATCCTCGTGCAGGCATGCGACGTCACCAGTCTGCCGGATTGCGAAGGGCTGGTCAAGTCTGCCGTGAAAAGGTTTGGGGGAGTCGATATTCTGATCAACAATGCCGGCATCGGGTACTCGGGACGTGTGGTTGACTCTAATCCCCGGGAGGCGGAATGGATGGTGCGGGTCAATGTTCTGGGTGTCTATTATATGGCCCGTTCGGTTCTGCCGGTCATGCTGGACCGGAATAAAGGCGACATCGTGAATATCGCCTCGGTCGCCGGTTTGAAGTATTCGCCCAATTTTGCCCTCTATTCGGCCACCAAATTTGCCGTGCGGGCCTTTTCGGAAGGGCTGCGCAATGAGGTGCAAGCGCACAATATACGCGTGGCCACTGTGAATCCCGGTATGGTTGACACCAACTTTTTCGATGCGTTTTCCGAAGGGGGTGTTGTCCTGCCGACAGATAAAGGCGATCTGCTAAAACCTGAGGACATCGCCGACGCCATTCATTTCGCCTTGACGCGGCCGCGTTCCGTGGCTCTCAATGAGGTAACGATACGGCCTTACTGGCAGGAGCGATGATGCGGCGGCGACGGTTGGAAAGGTGGCGGCTGCCGGTTCTGGAACCAAGCTTATAAAATTCTGACTTCCGTAACTTTATACTCCATAAATAGTGAGTTTGGATGCAGTTTAAAGGTTCTTCCTTCCAAGCGGCAACGGTATAGGGTCCGGTCTAAGACCCCGTA
>JBATHN010000213.1:0-3625 GCA_049666885.1 Desulfobacterales bacterium | reverse complement strand
CCGACGCCGTAGACCGTGTCGGTCGGGTAGGCGACGATGCCGCCCTCCCGCAGGACATCGACGACCTTCCGGATGAGTCGCAGCTGAGGGTTGATCGGGTTTATGTTGATCAGCATGTTCGACCTGTCGGGTGGCTATTCAGACACCGTTTTCACTGGATATAGACAATCAAGACATCGTGCGGATGCGGAGACGGTCGGCATCAATCCGCGCGATCGATTTCACCTAAAAACATCGAGCTTATAAAAGTGCCATTTAAAAAAGGGATTATTTATTACCCCGGCCGTCGGATGTCAAGCCGGCTCACAAAATTTGATTGCCAAGCGACGAGGCTTTTGGTATTTAAATCGGCTGTCACGCACCCGGTCAGACCGAGGAGGACACCGGCCAATCGACGAATTTAGAGATGCCTTCCACTGCCGGTTCTCATCGGTTCGCATCCGGGAACGGCATCTGCCTAATACCTGCGGCAAACTTAAAAATCGCTCAAATCAGATCAGAGATGTTTTTCACGGAGGACCGCAATGATCAAAATTCCGCCGGAAGAAGCATATTCTTTCGATGATGTTCTCTTGATTCCGAATTATTCCGATGTACTGCCCAAGGATGTCAACGTTCGAACGCACCTGACCCGGAACCTGTCGCTCAACATCCCGATCGTCAGTGCGGCCATGGATACCGTCACCGAGGGCGAGACCGCCATCAGTATGGCCCGCGAAGGCGGCATCGGCTTTATTCACCGCAATATGAGCATCAACAGCCAGGCGATGGAAGTCGACAAGGTCAAGAAGTCCGAAAGTGGCATGATCGTCGATCCGGTGACGATACGGCCGGAGCAGAAAGTTGCCGAAGTTCTGGCCCTGATGGAAAAGTTTCGAATATCGGGGGTTCCGGTTACGCGGCAGGACCAACTGGTCGGCATCGTCACCAACCGGGATCTACGGTTCGAGACCGAGCTCGAAAAGCCGGTCTCGGAAGTGATGACCAAAGAAAACCTGATCACGGTGCCGGAGGGCATCAATCTGGAAGATTCCAAGAAACTGCTCCACCGGCACCGGATCGAGAAACTTCTGGTGGTGGACCAGAAAGGTCGCTTGAAAGGCATGATCACGATAAAGGACATCGAGAAGATAAAAAAATATCCCAATGCCTGCAAGGACGGCATGGGACGGTTGCGGGTGGGGGCGGCCGTCGGTGTCGGGCCGGACATGGCCGATCGGGCCGAGGCACTGCTGAAGGCCGGCGCGGACGTGATCTTGATCGACACCTCGCATGGCCACTCCAAGAATGTGATCGATGCCGTGGTTCGGCTCAAGGGGGATTACAAGGAAATCGAACTGATCGCCGGCAACGTCGGGACCGAGAAGGGCACCGAAGATTTGATCAACGCCGGCGTCGACGGGATCAAGATCGGCATTGGCCCCGGCTCGATTTGCACTACCCGTATCGTGGCCGGTATCGGCATGCCCCAGATAACGGCCATCATGAACTGTCGTTCGGTTTCAAACAAGACCGGCGTACCCTTGATCGCGGACGGCGGCATCCGCTTTTCCGGCGATATCGCTAAAGCCGTCGGTGCCGGTGCTCACGTGGTGATGATCGGCGGACTGTTCGCCGGCACCGAGGAGAGTCCGGGAGAACAGATCTTCTATCAGGGACGCAGCTACAAGGTCTACCGCGGTATGGGATCGATAGAAGCGATGAAAAAAGGGAGCAAAGACCGCTATTACCAGACCGAACAGGCCGAGGACGACAAACTGGTTCCGGAAGGGATCGTCGGGCGGGTGCCTTACCGCGGCAGTCTTTCTGCCAATATTCACCAGTTGATCGGCGGTTTGAAGGCCGGCATGGGGTATTGCGGTTGCCGTACGATCGAGGAACTGCGGGAGAAGGCTCGCTTCGTCAAGATCAGTGCCGCCGGCATGCGGGAGAGTCACGTGCACGATGTGATCATCACCAAGGAAGCCCCCAACTACCGGCTTGAATAAAAGCGAGGGGATGGGTAAGAGATCATCATGGGTGACTCAGACAGTCAGCCGCTGTTCTCAACCGCTCATCCGGGCTCTGGCGCGTCATTTTTATGCACCGTGGTGACCCGAAGGGCCATGGCTGTTTAGTACGAAAATAGATTCAACTCGCAAAGAGAAACTCGAAACTCGAAACTTGAAACTTGAAACTCGAAATACAGAACTCTGAACCCGCAACCAGTAACCCGCAACCCTCAACCAGTAACACGCAACCAGTAACCCGTAACCCGCACCGTAACCTTTTTTCCAACGACACAAAAGCCGTGAGCACCCCATGCAGACTATAAACCCTTCTGAATTTGTCCATCTCCACGTCCACTCCCAGTACAGCCTGCTCGACGGCGCGATCCGGATCACCGATCTGCTGCAGCGGGTCACCGAGTTCGGCATGAAATCGGTCGCCCTCACCGATCACGGCACCATGTTCGGGACGATCGATTTTTACGGGAAAGCCGTTAAAGCCGGTATCAAGCCGATCATCGGCTGCGAATGCTATGTCGCGCCGCGCCGCCTGACCGACAAGACGCCCCAGGACCACAAGGGTCTCACGCATCTGATACTGCTGGCGGAGAACATAACGGGATACCGCAACCTGTGCCGCATGGTGACGGCGGCGCAGTTGGAGGGATTTTACTACAAACCGCGGATCGACAAGCAGATACTCGAAGCCCATCACGAAGGCCTGATCGCCTTTAGCGCCTGTTTGCACGGCGAGATCCCGACCCTGATCCGACGAAACCGCCTGAAAGAAGCCGACGCGGCCGCTCAGAAGTACCTGAAACTCTTCGGTGAGGGCAACTTTTTTCTGGAAGTGCAGAACAACGGCATCGACATCCAGCATACGGTCAACCAGGGCCTGCTCGATATGAGCCGGCGGCTCTCGATACCTCTCGTGGCGAGCAACGACTGCCACTACCTCGATAAGAAGGATGTGCACGCCCATGATGTGTTGCTCTGCATCCAGACCGGCAAAACGGTCAACGATGCCGAACGGCTCAAGTTTCGAACCGACCAGCTCTATTTCAAATCACCGCAGGAGATGGCGGACTTTTTCGCCGATTACCCCGGGGCGCTGCAGAACACGGCCCGAATCGCGGAGCGTTGCGACCTGTCCTTTGATTTCAAGACCTATCACTTTCCGAAATTCGAGGCACCTGAAAAACAGAGCGAGGCCGAGCACTTCGAAGAGCGGGTGCGGGCGGGCTTCGATCAGGTGATGGGGCAGATAAAGGCCCGAAAAGCTGATGTGGACGTCAAGCTTTACCAGGATCGGCTCGATTACGAAATCGGGGTGATCAAGGAGATGGGATTTCCCGGGTACTTTTTGATCGTGGCCGATTTTATTCGCTATGCCAAGGAAAACCGGATTCCGGTCGGTCCGGGGCGGGGATCGGCGGCCGGCAGCCTGGTCGCCTACTCACTGGGCATCACCGGACTCGACCCTCTCGAGTACGGTTTGATCTTCGAACGGTTTCTCAATCCGGCCCGCAAGAGCATGCCGGATATCGACGTCGATTTCTGCATCAACGGCCGCGAGGATGTTTTCAAATATGTGGTCGAAAAGTACGGCGGCGGCGACTATGTGGCCCAGATCATCA
>JBATHN010000212.1:0-3906 GCA_049666885.1 Desulfobacterales bacterium | reverse complement strand
AGACCGAATCATTTCGTGCACTGCATCCGGACGGATCACGTCGAAGAATTTCGCGAACTGGCGGGAGATAAAAAAACATGGCAATCCTTGAAGTCAACGACCTGAAACAATACTTCTATATCGACCCCGGGCTTCTGGCCCGAACCCTGGGGCGGAAACAAACCAGCGTGATCAAAGCCGTCGACGGATTGACCTTCAGCCTGGAACCCGGTGAGATACTGGGTCTGGCCGGTGAATCCGGCTGTGGCAAGTCCACCGCCTGCATGGCCATCTCCAAGCTCCGGGAACCCACCGGGGGCACGATCCGCTTCAAGGGCAAGGACATCGTCCAGATGGACAAGGCAGAAAACCGGGAGTATCGCCGCAAGGTCCAGCTCATCTTCCAGGACCCTTACGAGTCACTCAATCCACGTTTTACCGTTTTCGATACAGTGGCGGAACCTCTGCGGGCGCTGAACATCGGCACGCGAGAAGATCGCCGGAGGATGGTCATGGAGACCCTGCAGCTGGCGGGACTTAAACCGGATGAATACCTGGATCGATACCCTCACCAGATGAGCGGCGGCGAAAGACAGCGCGTCGGCATCGCCTCTGCCCTGGTGTTGGAGCCCGAACTGGTGATTGCCGATGAACCGGTGTCCATGCTGGATGTATCCATACGGGCCAGCATTCTGGATCTCATTCGCAGCCTTTCAGAGCGGATGAATTTTACCTGTATTTGGGTGTCCCATGACCTGTCGATTCTCTCCAACGTATCGGAACGGCTCATGATCATGTACCTGGGCCGGACCATGGAGCTGGCGCCCACGCGGGACCTTATCACGGACCCCTTACATCCCTACGCCAAGGCCCTGATTGCAGCTGTAGCGATACCCGATCCGACCTACAGGCGTCCGATCCCGAACATCCGGGGGGAGGTTTCCCAACCCATCGATCCGCCGCCGGGCTGTCGGTTTCAGACGCGCTGTACGGAAGTGATGAATGTGTGTGCGGAGGTCGAACCGCCGCTGATCGAAGCCAAACCGCGGCACTTCGTGGCCTGCCATTTGTATCGAAGCGCCTACAACGAACCATCAACCTGACGGTTCAATCAAAAATAACGTAACCTTACATGCATTCAATTTCATCGCTAAAGGCAGTCGAGACACTTCATAAATGACACGATATTAGGCTTTTTAATGAAGCGTCGGTCGGGTCTTGGGAGGGAAAATCAGAGCCGTCAAGACAACAGTTTTTGAAGTTTACTCGCGAAATTGTGTGGTTCGATCAAATCGAGCGGGTTCTTGATCACTGAGGACTCGAGCAGGTTTACGGCCAGCTTATCATCAGGTTCTTTTCCCAATTCAGCCACGATTAGACTCACGGCATCGGCGGTGTCTTTGGGTGGGTTATCCAGGCGTACGATCATTTTAGCGGACATGGCAGCAAAGAATTTCTTCTTCTCCGCCTCTGACATGTTGGTGATAGTTGAAAATGTTTCCGCACCTTTGAAGATTGATTTATCCGCTATCAGCTCCGGGTATGGCGTGAGTAGCCAGGACCGAAGTGCATCACGCAGTTTGTCGGCTACGTAGAAAATGGCTGCGGCAAACAGATTGATCCTCACCTGTTTGAACGAATCGTACTTGCCGCTTGCCACCCACTTAAACGCCTTGGCCAGTTTTTCGTTCCTGGGCGGTTTTACGGCTTTGACGATTCTGAAAGCGCTGATACACACCGCCTCGCCGATCCACTTGAACAGCTCTTCCAGTGTTTCCGATTCATTATACTTCTGTCCATATACACCGCACTGGTCAGCCTTGGCGATGAGCGCCTCCATCTTGTGATGCTGTGGATCTTTCTGTCCGGCCATTGCCTTCGCCTTTTACAGGACCGCTCGAGTCTCGTCGGCCAAAGGGGAATTCCAGTATTTACGCAACGATTCAAAATGTTCGCCACAAGATGAGGGCCCAACATCACCACGTGGTGTCCTCAGTCAGAACTTCCACATGACCGGGTTGTCGTCCAGCTGATCGGTTACAGAACGGCCGATGGTATCCATTTGTTTTAAATCTTCGGTTGAAAGTTTTACCTTCGCCGCGGCTGCGTTTTGAACCACCTGTGCGGCGTTGCGGGCACCGGCAATGGCACAGCTGTTCGGGTGAGAGATGACCCAGGCGAGAGCCAGTTGCCCCAAAGTGCAATCGTGCCTTGCCGCTATAAGCCGCAATTTGTCAAGCGCAGACTGCACCCGTCGATAGTTTTTCCCCTCAAAGAGACGGTTCTTCGTCCGGTGGTCGCCAGGCGCGAACCGGTGCTCCGGTTTGAACTTTCCGGTCAACAGTCCCTGGGCCATGGGGGAGTAGGCCAGAATTGTGACGTCATTTTCGACGCAGTAGGGCATGGCATCGGTTTCCAACTGACGCCAAAAAAGGGAATAGGGCGGCTGCAGGCTGACAATCTCTCCGTACCCGGCCACCTCTTCCAGTTGTGTGCGGGAAAAATTGGACACACCGATGGCACGGATTTTTCCCTGCACTTTCAGTTCGTTCAATGCGCGCATGGTCTCTTCAATGGGCACTTTTGGGGTGTTGAAGGAACCGGAGGGCCAATGAATCTGGTAGAGGTCGATTGTGTCCGTGGCGAGGTTTTTCAGCGACCGTTCACAGGCCTTGATCACCTGGTCGCTCCGAAGATGATTGGCAAACACCTTGGTGGCGTAGACGACGCGGTCGCGCACGTCGGAAAGCGCCTTGGCGACAATCCTCTCCGAATGTCCGTTTCCATAGGCCTCGGCCGTATCGAAGGTGGTGATGCCGGCATCGTATGCGGCGCGGATGGCCGCGATGCTCTCCGAGTCATCGATGCCGACCCACATTTCTTTTCCGGCCTGCCAGGTGCCCATAACGATCGGAGAGATCTTGATTTCCGAGGACCCCAGAGGTTGCAGCTCCATTGTTCTTCCCTTTGCGGAAAACAGCTTTTTTTGTTAGCGTTTTCCAATAATTATTCAAAAACGACAAATTGTCAAATGCGACGTTCTGAGAACAGGACTGTAAAGTGAGGGGTGATATGGCTTTTTGTCGGTTTGCCGAAAAATTTTATAAATTATTATTATTTAAGGACATCGGTTTGAAGTTTTAATTGAATTTATTTGATTTGACATTACGACCAATTTTGTCCAAAAGATTCAGCTTGTTCTATCCACAAAAAACAATGTGCAGACCGGCCGCAGGCTCAGTAAGGCAGTTTGTCATGGCAAGCGAAACGCAAACACCCTTCAAGACAGGATGGAGGAACTTAAATGGCTTATTTGGACTGGAACGTGTTCTTGATGATTGTGATCGGCGTCGGTGTGGGCATCGGTGCCGCGTTTACCGGCCTGGGCGGCGGCTTTTTGATGGTGCCGCTGTTGCTGTTTTTGGGATACACGGCGCAGAAGGCCGTCGGCACATCGTTTCTGGCGATCTTTGTGATCTCGATTTCTGCCCTGATCGCCCACAACAAACTGGCCAATATCGACTACCGCGCGGGCATTTTGCTCGGTATCGGGGGCATCATCGGCGCACAGATCGGTGCCCGGCTCGTGGAACACGTTTCGACCGCCAGCTTTAAAAAGATTTTTGCCTGTGTGCTCTTGGGACTGGCGGCCTATCTATTCCTCAAAAAGTAAGTCTTCACCGAGAACCGCTGGTCATCCGCTAGTGTCGTGTCATTTTTAAAGTGTCTCGACTGCCTCGACCTACGCAATTGAATGCCTGTAAGGTTCCGGATTCAACGTTCTGGGTTCAGTGGTTCAGGGTTCAAGACACAGCGTTCAAGGAAGGACTTCAATCCTTCAACCCTGAACGGGGAACGGTGAACTTGGAACCTCTTGGGATCAGGGTTCAGCACTGCCTCTGGCTGCCGCCTACAGTTTGATCGAAG
>JBATHN010000211.1:0-2888 GCA_049666885.1 Desulfobacterales bacterium | reverse complement strand
TTCAGTCCCAGCACCCGGGACAGGACCTTGGCGAGGGTTGTCTTGCCGATACCGGGCAGATCTTCGATAAGAAGATGCCCGCGCGCGAAGAGACAGGTCAGGGCCAGTCGGACCTGCTCTTCTTTTCCGCGGATGATCGTGCCGATCTGTCCGATGATTTCTTTCGGTTGGAATTCCGGGGACTGGTGTGATGATTCGGCTGCCATTGATGAGCATTACCTTCGGGTCGTGACTTTCAGAGATTGTCGCTAAACGCAGCCTTTTGGTGCACGATACAATAAGTTTGCCATTTTGGTCTTTGAAGCGCCCAGCCGATAAGGCGTAAAGTGGAATAATTTTAGCCGGGATCCTTATCCGAACCAGCGTTGTCAACAACCGTCTTCGGACACTCACCCCGCAAAGCGATAAATGACGGCGGAGACAACGGCGTAGAGGAGAACTCCTACTGTCATGACAATGCAGACGCCGGCCAACAACCGATGAATCGGCCGTTCCCCGGAACGCTCGCGGTAGCCCAAGAGATAGCCGATCAGGGCACCGGCAACCCCGCCGCCGACGTGTCCCCAGTTGTTGATCCCCGGAATCAGCAGGCCGAAAACGACCAGCCCGATCGCCCAGGAACCGACTTGGCGGTAAATCGTGTGGCCGTAGACGCCGCCCCGGCTCTTTCCGTAGTAAAGCAGAGCCCCGATCAAACCGCAAACCGCCGCCGACGCTCCGATGGTGTAGGGAATGCCGGCCAGGTAAGAGACCAGGAATCCGAGAATCCCGCTGGCGGTGTAGATAACCACCATGCGGTAAGTGCCGTATTCGCGCACGGACAGAAAGGCCAACTGCCTGAAAGCCGCCATGTTGAAAAAGATGTGCAGAATACCGCCATGCAGGTAATTGGCCGCCAGAAGGCTCCACCAGCGCCCGAAGCGGTCGATGGGGACGGTCCCGGTCATTCCCAGCAGGAATAGACTATTATCACCGGGGGACAGGAAGGTCAGCGGATTCATGGACAAACCAATACGGCCCAGGCTTAAGAGAAGCGAGAAGAGATACATGCCGACATTGACATAGATCACTGCGCGGATGAGGCGATCCGGGTCACTCAGGCCAACGGTTCCCATCAGGCGTTTGCCCATGGAAGCGGGACGCCCGATCCCGCAGTAGGGGCAGCGGGGTTCGCTGGTACTGATCAGCTTGCCGCAGTTGGGGCACAACATCGATTGTCTCTGGCCGCCGGTCATAAATCGATCCCCGCCGAAGAAAGACTGCCCACTCCGGCTTCAACACAAATAGGCGGACGCCGATATGTGGCACCGCGCAGCAACACAAAGGGTGGTCAAAAGACCACCCTTTGTGGGACATCCGGGTCGGAAGCAAACGCTATTTCGGATGGCATTCGATACAGCCGGAGGGTCCTGCCGCCGGCAGGGCCTCACCCAGTACCTGGTAGGATTTTGCCGTTTGCAGGTTCTTGGCGCGGATTTCCTTGTGGCAACCGATGCAGGCTTCGTGATAGGCGTACTTGTAATACTTTATCGACACATCCGAATAGGACAGGTAGGACTCGGTGGTTTTCGGCGCGCTGACCTGGTCGTGGCATCCGGAGGTCTGGCAGCCTTGTATGTTTTCCTCGCCTTTCCATGTATGATGGCATGTCTTGCAGTCGGTCGCAAAATGGCGCGAATGGGGAAAATCGACCGGGCTCTTTTGCGGGGTGACCTCCGGCGGTGGCTTGATGGTAATGACGCCCATCGGCACGCACATCTCGCCTTCAGAATCCTGACCGAAAACCTCGCATGTCATTCCGACCATGATCGCCAACATCACGCACAAGAAACCTAACCTTTTAACCTGCATCCTCATAATCCCCCTTTTGGTTAACGACATCACGCCAGTGCATTGACTAAAATTGTTACAAGTTGAATCAGCCGGCTTTCAGCGCAAGCTATGAATGCAATATTATATTAAAAATTTCAACCAAAAAATGGCGCTGCTGCCAGCATCCTGAACATATTTTCGGTTCTACCGGTTTCTGCATCCTTTTTGAGTGCTCTTCCATCCTCTTTTCGTACAATACGAACATAGGTTGAGCGGTTTCCAGGCGGGAGTCAATGTTCTGGGTTAAAAAGTGCTTAAACAGCTCATATCTAAATGGAGGCGGCGGCCAGAGGCAGTGCTAAACCTGGAACGCAGCGGTTTAAGACTAAATAAATTCCGATCCGGAAATACGCCGTTTTTCGCAAGGTCGAGAAAATCGAGCGAAGGTACGGATGACAATGGGGAACGATGGGCGTTGACAAGAACGCGCCATTTTTTATAAGAAGAAAGATGGGCCAACCGGTGCCCATTTTGTTTTCGCCCAAGCACCCGCCGGGCCGCGTTCGGAACGGCAACTGGTTGCATCGTAGATCCACGTTTCCGCGTCGTTTACATCCGGTTCGTTTCATGTGCCAATAACGCCCTCCGTGATGGGGCCGCTGCGGGTCGACAATCCGTTTTGAATGAGATCGCGAGCCGCAGCGGAGCGAGGCCTACATGAACACCAAAGCAAAAAATCCTTCCCGCTTCGAAACGGTTTTAAGTTTCGGAATCCTGAGTGTGTTGGCCTTGACCGCCGGGGTGATCCTGATGCGCCAGTCGCATTTCAACCCGGCCGTGTTGCAGCTGGCCGCCGATCAGGTAATCAGCGGCAGTCCGGCGGCGCTCCCGGCCTCCCAGACAGCGGCTGCGCTGGTTCCGCTGCCCCAAGACGTATCGGTTTTGACGGGCCCGGAAACCTTCGGACCGGATACGCTGTCGGATAAAATCGACGGCAAGGCCGAGCTGTATCTGTCGGCCGGATTCAAGCGCCTGCAATGCCAGCGGTTCAGCGATACCTCAACCGCCGATACCTG
>JBATHN010000210.1:0-7644 GCA_049666885.1 Desulfobacterales bacterium | reverse complement strand
GGCGATAGGTGCCGACATCGTCCAGGGGCGGGCGGTGTAGTTCTGCATCCATGCTCCCTCGACCATCTCTACGGTTTTGCTCAGCGGGCTGACGACACCGCCGGGATCGGGCATGGCGACGAGCCGGAAGCCCTCGATGCCGAAAGCCTGCCATACGCCAGCCAGCGCAAATGCGGCCATGAAAAGGGCACCGAACCAACGCGCCGCCTTTGCCGCCCGGGCGTTCAACTCACCCTCGGTGCGCAGCTGCAGGTAAAGCGCCCCGTGCATGACCAGCATCGACAGGCTCACCACACCGGCCAGCAAGCCGAAGGGATTGAGGAGCCCCCAGAAGCTGCCGGTATAGGTCGATCGCATGAAGCCGTCAAGCTCAAAGGGAACCCCCTGAAGCAGGTTGCCGAAGGCGACCCCGAAGACCAGCGCCGGCACGGCCCCGCCGACGAACAACCCCCAGTCCCAGGCATTTCGCCAGCGGGGATCGGCGACTTTGCTGCGGTACTCGAAGCCCACGGGGCGGAAGAAGAGCGCAAAGAGCACCAGCAGCATGGCCCAGTAAAATCCGGAGAAAGCCGTGGCGTAGACAAAGGGCCAGGCCGCGAACATGGCGCCGCCGGCGGTGATGAACCAGACCTGGTTGCCTTCCCATGTAGGACCGATGGCGTTGAGCAGAACCCGGCGCTGCTCATCGGTTCGAGCGAGAAAGGGGAGCAGGGTGCCGACGCCCAGATCGAATCCGTCCAGCAGGGCGAAGCCGACCAGCAGCACACAGACGAAGAGCCACCAGATAATTTTCAAGGTCAGATAATCAAACAGCAGCGGCATTTTTCAATCTCCTTCAGCGGCTCCCAAGCAACCGGTCAGAGATTCTCGGTGAGAATAAGAATCCCAGAGATTCCGCCGGGTGACCGGATTTTAAACCGCTCAAAACTCGCGCAAAAGTGAGCATAAAACCGAACAAGGCCGAGGCTTCGAAAGTGAATGAAATTTAAACCTCATCATCGCGAATTCGACAAAAGTTTTCCCGTTGTTCGGTTCAATGCTCACTAATGCGCTCACACAGTTGACCATTTTAAAATCCGGTCACCCGGCTCCATGTTAAAGTTCACCGAAAACCGTTCTCAACCGGTTGTTTCCATTGCAGTCTTCTGCTCGAAATGGTAGTGGCCGGTGTGCAGGCTGCTGGGGCCGATGCGCACGAATTTGACCATCAGGTAGAGTTCGGCGGCCAGCAGTATGGTGTAGAGCACGGTCAGTCCGATCAGACTGCCGATCAAATCGGCCGTGGTGAGACTCGAGGCCGAAAGAAAGGTGGGCAGCACGTTGCCGATGCTCCACGGCTGCCGGCCGTATTCGGCGACGAGCCATCCGGCCCATATCGCTATCCAAGGCAGCGGCAGGCTGACCACTAGGATTTTCAGCAGCCAGCGTTTCTGCTCGAATACGCGCCTGGCACAGTAGTAGAAGGCCAGGGCGATCAGCAACAACAAGTAAAACCCTATCCCGACCATCAAGCGAAAACTCCAAAATATCACGGACACGTTCGGGATGGTGTCGCGGGCTGCCTGCTGGATCTGGGCCTCGCTGGCGTCCACGACCCTGGGTGTGTAACGTTTCAGGAGCAGCCCGTACCCGAGGTCTTCCTGCACCGCCTGGAACTGCCGGGCGGTCTCCGCCGAGCTGTCGCCGCTGCGCATTTTCTCCAGCAGACCGTAAGCCGTGATCCCCTTGCGGATCCGGCTATCGTGTTCGGCAATCAGCTCCTTTATACCCGGGACCGGTTCGTTCAGCGAGCGGGTGACCAGAATGCTGCCCAACCAGGGGATCTTGATGGCCGCTCGGGTTTTCTGGGATTCCTGATCCGGAAAACCGAACAGAGTGAAGGGGCTGGGGGTCGGATCCGACTCCCAGTGGGCTTCCATGGCGGCCAGTTTGACCTTCTGGACCTGGCCGGTGACGAAACCGCTCTGGTCGCCCAGGACGATGACCGACAGGATCGAGGCCAGCCCGAAACCGGTCGCCACGGCAAACGAGCGCCGGGCAAAAGCCAGGTCGCGCCCTTTCAGCAAGTACAAGGCACTGATACCCAGGACGAACAGCGAGGCGGTCACGTAACCGGCGCCCACGGTGTGGACGAACTTAACCTGGGCCACCGGGTTGAAAAACAGCTCGCTAAAGCTGGTCAGTTCCATGCGCATCGTTTCCGGGTTGAAAACGGCGCCGGCGGGGTAATTCATCCAGCCGTTGGCCACCAGGATCCAAAGTGCCGACAGGTTGGAACCGAGGGCCACCATGAAGGTCGTCGCCAGATGGGCGCGCCGGCTGAGCCGGTCCCAGCCGAAGAAGAACAGCCCGACGAAGGTGGATTCGAGGAAGAAGGCCATCAGACCTTCGATGGCGAGGGGAGCGCCGAAAATGTCGCCCACGTAATGCGAGTAGTAGGCCCAGTTCGTGCCGAACTGAAATTCCATTGTCAATCCGGTGGTTACGCCCAGGGCGAAGTTGATACCGAAGAGTTTGCCCCAGAAACGGGTCATGTCCTTGTAGACCTGTTTGCCGGTCATCACGTAGACCGACTCCATGATGAATAGAATCCAGGACAACCCCAAGGTCAGCGGGACAAAGATGAAATGATACATGGCCGTGAGGGTGAACTGCAAGCGGGACAGATCGACGAATATTTCAGAGGGCGGCATGGTGAAGGCTCCTTTGGAATGGCTCTAATCCGTTTTTCATTGTTGATCGGCGCTTAATGGTTTAAGACGATAAAAGAAACGATGTTCTTTTTATTAAACGCTCGTGGCCTTGGGCCGCCACGGTGAATGAAAATTCTATTTTCGAACTAAACGCAAATGGCCCTTCGCGCCACCACGGTCCATGAAAATGATGCGCCGGAGTCCGGATGAACGGTTGCAAAAAGCGGCTGACTGTCTGAGTCTCTTACGGGGTCTTAGACCGGACCCTATGCCGATGCCGCTTGGAAGGCACGACCTTCAAGCTGCATCCAAACTCATTATCTGATGACGGGACCGGTCTGGGCTCAGCCCGTTGGCGGCAAGTTTCAGACGTCTTTCGAAACCGTTCATTCGGGCGGAGGTGCCCACCTTATTACATTTTATTTTCCTGTTAAACTTCCCCGAGGGCTCTATGACCTGTAATGTGACGTAATATAAGCCCTTGGTCATTGTCAACGGTTTTGCCATGGAACCGCTTCGCACGGCGAGCGATAAAAACAGTCTGCGCTGGCTCATCAAGAACGCCCGTCCGGCGCACCTCTGGGTGCTGCTGTCGGTCGGCCTCGGTATGACCGGTGGTTTGCTGCTGGTGGCTCAGGCGGGTTTGCTGGCCAACATTATCCAGGGTGTCTTCATCGACCACTTGCCGCGCAACCTGCTGACGCCTCTGTTTATTGGTTCGGCCGGGGTGGTCGTCATGCGGGCGGTTCTGGCTTGGGGGCGCGAGGCGGCCGGTTTCCAGGCCGGTGCCCGCGTGCGGGAAGAGACGCGCAGGGTTCTCCTCCAACACATATTCGACCGGGGTCCGGCCTACACCGAGCACCAGAGGACCGGCGGTTTGGCCAGCACCCTCCTGGAACAGGTGGAAGCTCTGCAGGACTTTTTCGCTTTTTACCTGCCGCAGCTGGCTCTGGCCGTGATGATTCCGGTTGCCATTCTTGCTTTCGTCCTGCCCCTCAGCTGGGCGGCCGGTTTGCTGCTGGCCCTTTCCGCGCCCCTGATCCCGTTGTTCATGATCCTGGTGGGTATGGGCGCCGAGAGTATCAGTCAGCGCAACTTCCAGGCCCTGTCGCGTTTGAGCGCCCATTTTTTGGACATCCTTCAGGGGCTCGCCACTTTGAAGCTCTTCGACCGCAGCCGAGAGGAGCGCACCAGGGTGGCCAAGTTCTCAGATGACTACCGCCGACAGACCATGCGGGTGTTGAGGGTGGCGTTTCTTTCCTCCGCGGTGCTGGAGTTTTTCAGTTCCATGGCCATCGCACTGGTGGCGGTATACCTCGGTATGCATTATCTGGGATACCTTTCGTTCGGAGATTACGGTCGCCCCCTTACCCTGGCCGGTGGATTTTTCATCCTGCTTCTGGCGCCGGACTTTTACCTTCCATTGCGGGAACTCGGCACCCATTATCACGCGCGTGCGGCAGCGGTTGGCGCTTCCGGGGAAATTCTGAAAGTTCTGTCGGGCAAGGCGCCCCGGTCTCTGGCCGGGACCGTCCGGCTGCCACCGACAAACGCTATCGGCGTATCATGCCAGTCGGTGCACTTTGCCTATGGCGCCGGGCGGCAGCCGGTTCTGAAAGGCGTTGATTTCGAATTGGCGGCCGGTGCTAAAGTAGCGCTGGTCGGCACGAGCGGTGCCGGAAAGACCACTCTCTTAAACCTCTTGATGGGGTTCGTCGTTCCGACCGCCGGAAGCATTAAAATTAACGGTATTGTTCTGGATACTATTGAACTAGAACACTGGCGTCACCATCTGGCCTGGATCGGGCAGAACCCGGTACTATTTCACGGGACCGTACGGGAGAACATTCTGCTCGGCCGGCCGGCCGCCGTCGCAGCCGAGTTGGAGTCCGCCGCCCGTGCAGCCAGGGTGCTTGAATTCTGCCGCCATCTGCCCGCCGGTTTGGACACGCCGGTGGGCGAGCAGGGGTTCGGATTGTCCAGAGGACAAGCTCAGCGGGTTGCGCTGGCCCGCGCCTACCTTAAAGACGCTCCGCTGCTGCTGTTAGACGAGCCGACCGCCGGCCTGGACACCGAAAACGAGCAGTTGGTGCTGACCGCTCTCGATGACCTTTCCAAGGATCGCACAGTGCTCACCATCACCCATCGTCTGGAAAACCTGCGGCGCGCCGATCACATTGTGGTCCTGGAGAACGGCCGCATCGTCGAAAAGGGGATCTACAAGGAATTGTTGGCCTCCGGCGGGGCTTTTTACCGACTCGTGACACGGGGTGCAGGAGAGATGGCCGATGCCAGGCCGTAACCGTTCATACCAAACTTTCGTTCACCTGCTGAGCCGGCACTGGAAGTGGATGGTTGCGGGGTCACTTTTCGGCCTGATTGCCACAACGGCGACTGTCGGCCTTCTGGCACTTTCCGGCTGGTTTCTGTCGGCGGCCGCCTTTGCCGGTCTGTCGACCACGGCGGCCCAGACATTCAATTATTTCTTCCCCAGTATTGGTGTCAGAATATTTGCCATCTCCAGAACTCTGGCACGCTATGCCGAACGTGTTGTCTCCCATGATGCCACTTTCCGGATTTTGGAAAGCCTGAGGATCTGGTTTTACGAGCGGATTGAACCGCTCGCTCCGGCGCGATTGATGCGCTACCGCAGCGGTGATATCCTCAATCGCGTCTTGGCCGATATCGACGCTCTGGACAACCTTTACCTGCGGGTTTTATCACCGACCCTGGTGGCCGGGCTCTTGGTTGCAGGGCTGACGGTTTTTCTCTCGCTTTTCGACCCGCTGATCGCCCTGACGACTTTGGGGTGGCTGGTTGTCGCCGGTTTTGGACTTTCCGCGGCGGCCGGCATCGCCGGCGCGGCCGCCGGCCGGCGATTGTCCCATCTGATGACACAGTTGCGCATTCAAATCGTCGAAGGCCTCCAGGGATTGCCGGAATTGCTGGTTTTCAATCGTCGCCGGGATTTCCTGGGCCAGATGGATCGAGACAACCACAACTTGCTGGACGTGCAGCGGCGCATGAGCCATATCCGGGGTGTTTCATTCGCCGGGATCACACTCACCTCCGGGTTAGCCGTTCTTTCGGCCTTGTATCAAGGTGCGGCGCTGGTGAGTAGCGGCGTGCTTCACGGTGCCCACCTGGCCATGATCGCCTTGACCGTCCTGGCTGCTTTCGACGCCCTGATGCCGCTGCCTTCAGCCTATCAATACCTCGGTCGCACGCGGGAAGCCGCCCGAGAGCTGCTGGAAGTGGTCGACTGCGAGCCGCCGGTGACGTTTCCGGAGAACTCCCTTGTCGTCTTGCGTGGCTTCGACGTGCACTTTGACCGGGTGAGCTTTCGCTACACGGACAACGCCGCTGACGCCGTTCACGACATTCGCTTCCATTTGCCGGCCGGCCAGCGCTGCGCCGTTTTGGGGCCGACCGGTGCCGGCAAATCGACCCTGGCGCACCTGATGGTCCGCTTTTGGGATGCGCAGAGCGGCAGTGTTCGAATTGGCGGAAAAGACATTCGCGGTTTGAGTGAGAGTGACTTGCGACTTAGCGTTTCACTCGTCTCCCAGCAGGCACATATGTTCAATGCCAGTGTGCGCGACAACTTGCTGATCGCCCGCCCCGGAGCCACGGAACCCGAGTTGTGGCAGGCGCTCGCGGCCGTCCGGCTGGCGGATTTTGTCAAATCCCTGCCGCAAAGCATCGACACCTGGATCGGCGAATCCGGACGCCTGGTTTCCGGCGGTCAGGCGCGTCGTTTGGCGTTGGCGCGGGCCATCTTGCGCGATGCCCCGATCTGGGTATTGGACGAACCGACCGAAGGGCTCGATCGTGCGGCAGAGCGCCACATCATGGAGACCCTCTTCGACGTTACCAGCGGAAGAACAGTTCTTTTCATCACCCACCGGCTTGTGGGCCTCGATCGCTTGGAACGGATATTACTCATGGAAAATGGCCGCATTGTCGAGCAGGGGACCCCCGCCGAGTTGATGCAGGGCCGCACACGCTATGCGGTCCTGCAAGCCGGTATCAAAGCGTGATGGAGAGGGCATTTCATACCGAACTTTACTGGCCCATATTCCGATAGATTAAGCCGAGTAACCGGGTTTTAATCCCGCCCATAGGCGGGACAAAAATCGCGCAAAAGCGAGCCTAAAACCGAACAAGGCTGAGGCTATGAAAATGAATGAACCTTAAACTTCATAATCCCGAGTACGACCAACGCCTTTTTGTTGTTCGGTTCAATCCCGCGGCGGGACTAATGCGCTCAAACAGTTGATCACTTTAAAACCCGGTCACTTGGCTCCATGGGTTTACCGAGAACCAATAGGTAATCGTGGATATCGAGGATGTCCGGGGGAGAATGCGATGAAAGAAAAGTTGAAGCACATTAAAATGATCTTAATGGATGTGGACGGGGTGATGACCGGCGGGGAGATTATTTACTCTTCGACCGGAGAGGAGCTCAAGGTTTTCAACATCCACGATGGAATGGGGATGGAGATGGCGCGCATGGCCGGTCTCAAAACCGGCATTATTACGGGCCGCATGTCGGAAATGGTCCGGCGGCGGGCCGAGGAATTGAAGGTCGATGCGGTTGTCCAGGGCCAGATCAACAAGCTGGCGGCCTATAACGACATCAAGGCCCGTTTCAATCTGACCGACGCGGACATCGCCTTTATCGGCGACGACCTGGTGGATCTCTGCATCCTGAAGCGGGTGGGTTTCAGCGCAGCCGTGGCCGATGCCAGGCAAGCGGTCAAGAGCGCCAGCGATTACGTGACCGCCGCCGCCGGCGGCCGGGGGGCCGTGCGCGAGGTGGTTGACTAGATCCTCGAGAGTCAGGACAAACAGGCCCACCTGGTGGCGCAGTTCTCACTATGACCGGCCGGGGTTCAGTCCTCGAACAGCTCCGTGCTGATGTAACGCTCACCGGTGCTGGCGAGGATGG
>JBATHN010000209.1:0-4905 GCA_049666885.1 Desulfobacterales bacterium | reverse complement strand
CGAAATGAAACAGCAAGCGCCGCGTCAGAACTCTCTGGGGTGGTTTGTCCGTACACACGATGGCTTCTCTGCACTCAAAACAGGGCGTTTCCTAAACACGCATTGAAACCGTTAAAATCTATGCCCGACGCATAAAAAGTGGATTGCCGTGCAGTGGCTTTACGCTTTCCAAATTGCATCAGTACAATGCCGACATCCTGCCATGCTTATTCTGTCGTTCCCATAAGCGCACAGTTATGGCTCCAGGAATAACCGGGTATTTAAGGCAATCGAACAAACGGACAAGAAAATAGGCACGATCGGCCGCGGAGCGAAAAAGCTTTTGGCGCAAAATCCCAGGACGATGATGTGATGCACCGCTTCGGGTTTTGCGCTGCATGGTGGAAGGCTATCAGGTTGATCTCAGTCAGAAAAGCATTAAAACATAGACGTCCATCTCCACCCGGGGTCAAAATAAGGGTCCGGGAGCGCCTCCGAGTAGCGGTCATGCGTTGCGACTCCCTTCAGTCGTCAGGGCTCAGTCACTCGGTTGATCCGGTAGCGGCATGGAAGCATGGAAGTCCGCTCGAAACCTTTCAGCGTAGCTCTCAATTAAAGTATTTACACGTTGCCATTGACGAGAACAGACGATGAGTCCGGCATGATGGCGTTTTTTTAATCTCCAGACAATTTCAGGATCATCATAGTCGGTCGTATCCGGATTTTCTTGCCGCGCTAAGGTAATGATAAGGCCGGCATAGTCTTTTCGACTTTCGGGTAATCGATAGGGTTTGGTCTTGTCGGCACACGCCACCTTGGCCCATTCGGTCCAAAGGTTGATACCGGAAGCGGCTTCAACCAACTCGGCGATGTGTGCCCCACCGACCCGTGCCGCCGTTTCGAGGAAGTAAAATTCACCATCATCTTTTCCTCTTATGAACTCGGTATGGCTGACACCTTGCTCCAGTTCGAATTGGGTAACCACCTTATCATTTAATGACCTTAGAATGGGTTCCTCGGGCGAGCCCCTCTCCAGCGAACAGGATGCAAAGATACCTCCTTCATGGGCGACACTCATGGGGGGCAGCATGTATTTTTGTAAGGCGGCAAACTGAACGTTACCTTCATAAACAATGGAATCAACATGATAGATATCTCCCGGAACAAATCGTTCCAGCAAGTTAAATGATTGCTTATCACCTAAGATTTCGGCGATCTGCCAGAATTGTTCAGCGGTTTCAATTTTTTTAATCCCAATTGCCGATGCCTGAGAGCGCGGCTTTAGCACCCAGGGCGCCGGTACCCGGTCCAGAAATTCTCTGAGCTCATTATGATTAAGTATATGGATGAATTCGGGCACCCGTACACCCAGATCCCTTGCCCGCATACGCATGGCCAATTTATCCCTAAAATGCCTGGCTGTGGACTCTCCCATGCCGGGAAGACGTAAATGCTCCCGTAATGTGGCGGCCATTTCCACATCGAAATCGTCCAATGCAACGATGATGTCAAAAATAATCGTTCGTGCAAGAAAACTGACGCTGTTAATAACGTGTTCACGGTTGTGCAAATCTGGCATAGCGTGAACTCCATCAATCGCGTCCCGGGGCCAATTTGCGTTGAGCAATTTTTCCTTAGTTAAAAGTATGACCCGGCAGCCTAATCGTTTGCATTCTCGAATGAATTTTTCGCCTTTGAAATAGCTGGCGATACACAGAAACGTGATGGGACGCGTTTCATCCATTGCTTTTACCTCTCTGACAAACACGAATTTATAGATGAAAGGGACATTTCAATGTTGATTTTTTGCAAGTTCGAGTTCTCTTTGTATCGTCTTGGTGGCTGCAAGCAGTTTCCGGGTCTCGGCTTACCCTTTGGGTCGCCCGGCTGATGGCCGAGCGGTCTACATCAAACCGGCGGGCCACTTCGCTTCCGGAGATCGACAAGATCTGCGTTGCGACATAGCTGATCAGGGCGCGAGCACGTGCGATCTCAAAGCGGTTAGTTGGCCGGGATAGTTCCTTCTATTCGATGCCAAGATAACCGCACGCAGCGGCGATGACTGCGGACAGATCGATACCGGCCGATTGCATCCGCATTCTGCACTCATAACCCTCACCTGCGTGTTTCAGGGTTGCTTCGACGAATTCTCTGCTTCCCAAAATGCGCTCGACACTTGCAAGCCGAATCCCATAATGTATGCGAGCAGTTGCTTGAGATACCGATACTCCTCACAAAGAAATGATTTGTAGCGATTCTGAAAAAGATGTCCGTGCCGGCGGTGGTCCCGCTGAAACCGGATAAAAACGCACCGCATAGCCGGTCAGCAGCCGGTGCATAACTGATGCGATCGGAACGCTGTGCTGCCCGTGCGCAGAAGCAGATGCACGTGGTTGAGCCATCAAGGCCCCTGCATAACAGGGTGTAGCAGTCTCCTGAAGCAAACTCGAGAGCCTCTCGATAAAATCCTCTCGGTCCGTTTCCTTCAATATAGGAACATGGGTTTTCCTTGAGCAGTGCGGATGCGTGGGCGGTAGCTATCGACATCGTACAGTTCATCCACATCCACCCGCTTGGCTCCGCCGGTGACAACGGAAATATCGACAGCCGTGTATCGCCCCCCGGAAAGGGCAACCATTTTGCCGAAGGTCCTATCGCGGATCAGGTCCACAGCCATTCCCGCATAGTTAAAGGCCACCATCAGGTCCAGCGAATCAGGAGACCCGCTGCGCATGAGATAGAGCAGGGGCTGGAAAATAATCCCGATGCCCGTGATCTTCTTGATGGCCTCGGCCGTGTCGGCCCCGATGCCCCCCAATTTGCGGTGACCGAAGGCATCTGCTTCGCCGAAAAGAGACATTTCACCTCCTTCCATGACAGCGCCTTCGCTGATGGTCATCATGGCATAGCGACTGGGGTTATTTTGCCTGTCCTCGACAAGGAACTTGCAGATTGTGTCAATGTTAAAGGGCACCTCCGAAATGACGCAGCGCTCCACGCCGGCCAGATAGGCCGACACCAGCGATGTCTCCCCGCAATACCGGCCGAACAGCTCCACCACGGCGATGCGCTCGTGAGACCCGCTGGAGGTGCGTAGGGCATGGATGAAGTTGACGCTGCGGGTGATAGCCGTGGAAAAGCCGATGCAATAGTCCGTTCCCGTCACATCATTGTCCATGGTTTTGGGGATGGCGATGACCGGGAATCCCTCCCGGTGAAGCCGCAGGGCAAAGGAGAGCGTATCGTCACCGCCAATGGCCACCAGCACGTCGATGCCCAGGTTGGATAGGTTGCCCAGGACATGGCCGGTAAGATCGAGTTTTTCCTTTTTCGAGGCAAACCTGTCCTTGAGGAAACCTGGGGCATCCTTATGGCTCAAGGCCGCCGGATTGGTTCGGGAGGTATGCAAAATGGTGCCGCCGGATCGGTCGATCGTCCGCACGCGGGCCGGGTCAAGGGGAAGGATGTTCTGCACTCGCGAATCGGGATCGTCCGGAGAAAAGGCCACCAACCCGTCCCATCCCCGGCGGATCCCCAACACCGTCATTCCAAACTGATGGGCGCTTACGACCAGTTGTTTGATGCATGGATTGAGACCTGGGACATCTCCACCGCCGGTTAAGATGCCGATCGTGTTTCTGGGAGAAGTTTCCATCTTCATCCTCCTTTGCATGCGGGTTCGAAGCGACATCCGGATAAAGTATCCGGAAGGTCAAATAGGCTTTCGGTTCAAAGATATGGGACCTATGTTGCACATGGGACCGGAGGGGAAAGGCGACGAGCGCAACAGATACTATGACCTTGTGATTAGCAATCGATATGCCATAGCAGCCATGTCTGCTCGCCGCAATAACTAATTGTATTTTTGTTAAATTGACAAAAACCGCCTATTAGTTGTAACCAGCTGAGCCATGCCGTTATTGTCGGTTTTTACAGGACGGAAGATATGCTGACAGGGTGATGGCCATCATCCGGCAACATGCCCGATGATGGGTTGACAATGTCTTTTGATGATTGATTTAATGCAATGGGGTCAGGTCGTAATTCTTGATAATATCGTGATAAATGGCTCGACCCTTGAGGATAACTTACCCAGGCGCTGTTTATCATGTGGCATCCAGGGGGAATGAACGCAAACCTGGGTATAAAAGGGAAATTCAATGTTGGTTTCAATCGATTTCGAGTTCTCTTTGTACCGTTTTTGTGGCTGCAGGCAGTTCCGGGTCTTGGTTTAGCCTTTGGGTCGTCCGCCTGATGGCTGAACGGTCTACCTTAAACCGGCGGGCCACTTCACTTCCGGAGATCGACAAGTTCTGTGTCGCAACATAGCCGGTCAGAAGCCGGCGCATGATCGATGCGATCGGAACGATGCCCGTGCGCAGAAGCAGACGCACGTGGCTGGTCATCAAGGCCCAAGCATAGCCGGGTGTAACCGTCTCGTGCAGCAGACTCGAGAGCCTCTCGCCAAAATCCTCCCGGTCCGTATCATCTTTGAATATCGCTTTGCGTTTGATCCCTCGAATGACGATATGATGCAAGCCACCGGGGGCATCCAAGCGAGCTCTGCGAGGCATGTGATTCAAATACGGTATCCATAATGCTTTTCAACAGTCTGTATCGAACAATTCAATAACTGATAGATTTTTCGATGATAGGCATCATGTCGACAAATCTGTTTGTCATATGTAATCCTTTATGGCGTAAGTATATTTAATATTGCAAGTAATCAATTGAAAGTAATCAAAGTAATCAATTGAAAGTAATCAATTGAAATTTGGCAATCAAAGACCGTCGAGGAGGGGATGGGATGAAAATGTTGCCTCATTTTTTAAGACCGAATTGCCCAATACGGGTGGCTCGGCTTTTTTGGGGGAAAATGTGGCTTGAATTCAATAAGTTTCAAATTACGCGCCTGGCATTCGACGC
>JBATHN010000208.1:0-2761 GCA_049666885.1 Desulfobacterales bacterium | reverse complement strand
GCTGTCGAGTCTCACCAAAGAAGATCTCGAATATTTCCAGGGAGTGGTTAAAGGCGAGACAAAAGCCGCCGCAGAGGGCGCGGATGTTTTCGAATTTCTCAAGCAGTCGGTACTTAAAAAAGAACCGGCATCCGAACCGATCGCCTGATGGAATAGATGGGGTGGCGTTTTCGGGACATCCCGAACCGGCGTCGACCGGCCACCCGGTTTTCTCAAGGCGTCGCTTCGACTTCGGCGGGCTTTCTTCCGATTTGTATCAGGTTAATCGGGCCTTTGACGGTGTTCTCCATAATGTTCTTCAGATCGTAAGCAACGGCCGACGCCGACAGCGGGTAGATGCGGATATCATCATAGGTTCCCTCTAAACCGAGCGGAATGGTGTTGAGGCCCTGAAGAACGCCACCAACCAGTGGAAGTTTATCCAATACACGCGCCAAGGTGACCTGCAGGGTCACCAACAGGTTCAGATCCAACCGACCGGTGAGCAAATTTTGTTCACCGACAGCGGTGAGCGCCAACGAAGAGCCGTCCAAGATAAATTTATTATAGGTCAGTTTGCCGTTCTGCAGGCTGGCCTCGATTTTCATAGATCGGTAACCAAAACCCTTACTGTCCCTCTGCTTCAGATCTGATCGACCGATTATTAGCTCGGTCGCATTCAGATATTTCAACACGTTTAACAGAATGACATCTTGATAAATACGGCCGTCCGCCGCCGAATATTCCACTTGTCCGGTGGCGGTTTTGAGCAAGTCCTCCGCTTTTGCATTGCCTTGAAAACTGCCTTGCAGACTGAATGTCCCATCGGCTTTGAATTTTTTTATCGTTTTCAAATCAATGCCTTTGGTTGCGGATCGGGCCGCGGCCAAACAGTTCAGGGAGGGGTTGAGGTTTTGGTCTGTGGCCATTGTCTTCACATCAAACCGGATGGTCTCCGGCGACAGGCTGAGCGTTCCCGGCGTGGAAATACCGCATAACACGGCCTCTTTTATCGTGATGTCGGTGTTTGCGTCGTTCAGGCTAACATCGGCATGCAAAGGATGCCAGGTAAGATCGTTGAAGGTCAGTCGATCGGCCTTGACGCGGATATTTCCCACTACCGGAATGGGCTCGGATGTGGCGCCCGCTTGAGGCTCTTTTTTCTCTGTGCCGCTTTTCAGCACATCAATCAGACGATCCATATCGACGGCATCGGCGGCGATGTCCAGGTCGAGCCCCAACCGGTTATCAGGCTCCGGTTGAATGGTTCCGGACAATTTGAGCAGCATCTCGCTCCAGGTCAGATCCGCCGAATCGATTCGTATCTTGGACGCTTCGCCACGCAGGGCAAAGGAGTTTATTTTCAGCGGTGTGGCGGGATCATATGCCACGAAGATGTCCCTTCCTCTCAGTTCACCCTCCATGTTGCTCTTGGAAAGGTTTTGGAGATCCCACCGGGCCCGCATTTTTCCGTCGATCGATCCGGCAGAGAATGTCTCTTCACTGAAGAGACGGTTGAGGGTTTGTTGATCAATTTTTCCGTCAAAGGCAAGGTCAACCGCTCGGTTCTTAACATGGAGCCCAATGTCTGCCCGCGAGACAGAATCCTGAATCAACAGTTTTTGAATGACCAACTCATCGTCGCCCAACAGGATGTCGGTTGACATCTTTAGACCTTCCTGGGTGGCAATGGATGAGGAGAAAGTGTTTTTTTCACCCCTGACATAACGCAGATTAGATGGTGCCAGGGTCAGCGGCCGGAGTTTCAGCCAGGACGGCGCCCCGAGAACACGCGCTAACCACTCGATGAATTGGGGGCCCAAGCGGCCCTCTAAGATCAGACTGACATCTTTGTTGATTCCTTTGAGATAATCCAAATGCATGCCGGACATCTTGGCGGCCGCATCGAGCAGGCTGATTTGGCCGTCGGTGTAAGCAAACTCTTCGGAATCGGCCTTGAATTTTGCGAAGGCAACTTTGAGCGCACCCGGACGCTCGGGCAAGTTCTCCAGCACCAGGTCTTCTACTTCGCCCGCCACATCAAACTGCCAATCCCGGGGGGTTTGCAAAGGGCCTTTGAGCTTTAGCGCAGAAATGGTGATGCCCCCTTCCCCGCCGCCGTAGTAGATCAATCCTTCGCGCAGCGCGTCAAACGATGCCAACCAGGGAACCATCTCTGCCAGATAGAGGGTACAACGAGCGGATGAGATCTCCAGTTCACTCATTTTCCCCCACGCCAGACCGCCGGATAGTTCGGTAAAAGTTGACCTCCCCAACGAGCCGCTCAATTGACGGATACCGATGCCGGCCCCGGAGTAAGAAAAATTCCCGCCGGTGATCGCCACCGGATGCTGAATCCCGCGGTAGCGCGCGGTGAGGTGGATATCAGAGGCCGCCACCGTCACATTCACATTGTTGACGTCTTCGCCCAGCACCAGTTTCCCGTTGGCATTACCTTTCAGTTCTTCTATCTTTGCCAGTTCGCTGCGAAAGGCTATATCGTCGATGAGGCGGTCGAGAATCGGCGGCAGCTGGGCCAGGTCGGCCCCGACGTCTATTTCCAGATGAAACGGTGCCTCGTCTCCGACGAGGCCCAAAGTCAACTTGCCGTTTTCTCCGCTCGAGTTTCCCAGACGCGCGTGAAGATTTTCCCCTTCGAGAATTCCGCGCGAGATGACGACATCGCCGGCGGTGTCGGTCAGATCCAACTTCACACCGGGAATGAAGATGTCTCCGTCACGCATCTGCCCCCGAATGACGAGTGTATCCATGTTGCCCAAAT
>JBATHN010000207.1:0-21364 GCA_049666885.1 Desulfobacterales bacterium | reverse complement strand
ACGGCACCGGAAGCCTGTTTGGCGACCTTGCCGGTCTCAATGGTCAGTGTTTTCGGCCCGAGCTGGGCTTCTAATGATATTTCCATTTTCATCTCCTAAAAAATAAGCGACTTACCCTTCTGTTATCGCTATGAAAGTCGCTTATACGGGCGAATTCTTCGCGAACGGCGGGTAAAGGAAGTTAAACTCACCGTCCGGCTTGCACCGCACTCCTTGTGAGTTCAGTCAAGGACATTGGCAGACTTCAGCGCTTCAAACCGAGGGTTTCGATAATGGCGCGATATCGGTTGACGTCCTTGTTTTTAACGTAGTTCAGGAGCCGGCGACGTCGACCGACCAGCATCAGCAAGCCTCTGCGGGAGTGGTGATCTTTCTTGTGAAGCTTGAGATGCTCGGTCAGGTAAGAAATTCGGTGGGTCAAAAGCCCGACCTGGACTTCGGGCGATCCGGTGTCTCCTTCGTGTAGCTTGAATTTGTCGATCAGTTTCTTTTTCTCTTCCGTTGAGAAGACCACTTTCTTTATTCCTCCTTTTTTTAAAATGCTGGCTGCACCCGAATCCGTTTGTCGCACTAGCCCCTTCAACATCCGGTTGTAAGCCCGCTCTGAATTCAGCCGGTTGTCTGGTTGAAAACACAGACGTAGTGTAACGTTTCGCTGTCCCCTTGATATGTCAGAATCGCCAACAGATTCCGATGTGAATCGAGGATCTTCACCAGGCCCTGAGTCCCTTTAAGTGAACCTTCATCGAAGTCGTTTTTTTGAACCACTCTGCCATGTTTTACGTGATGAGTCAAAGATTTGTTCGCCACGATGCCCGGAATGTCCGGCAGAGCGTCAGCCATCGAAACCATCCGGTCGGAGATCCGGTTATCACCCGCCAGGGCCTCCAGGTCGGTCAGTGTCAATGCATCGGCAAGGGCGAACCGTCCGCTTTCAATTCTCCGGAGCTCTTTGAGGTGCCCACCGCACCCCAGTTGTCTACCGATATCCGAACAGAGCGTGCGAATGTAAGTCCCGGCCGAGCAGGTGACCTCGAAGCGGACAAACGGCAACTCGATCCCCTGAACGCGGATGCTCTCGATCTCGACCCGGCGCGGAGGTTTCTGGACCGGTCGTCCCTGGCGGGCATACCGATAAAGCGGGACCCCGCGCAGCTTCAGGGCAGAATACGCCGGTGGGTGCTGCCAGTAAAAACCTTCGAACTGCTTGATGACCGTGCCCACGCCATCTGCGGTGAGTGTTGCCGTCGCGGTTGATGAGATCACCCTGCCGGTGACGTCTTGGGTGTCGGTTTCAACCCCCAGGTGCATAACCGCACTGTACTTTTTACGGCCGTGTAAAAAAAACTGCGCCAATCGTGTGGCCTGGTTGATACAGCATACCAGCACGCCGGTGGCGAAAGGATCTAGCGTACCGGCATGGCCGACCTTTCGGGCCCTCAGGATTCGTTTGACGTTTGCAACCGCCTTGGCCGAAGAGATGTCCGCGGGTTTGTCCAGAACGAGGATACGGCTGGTTCCTGAGACCTCCATAATACCCGGCCGGTGTCGACTTACTCCCAGGTTGAGCGGTTTCCCGCCCAGGCGGGATTAAACGTTTTGAGTTGCAAAGCCCTTAAACAGCTCATATCTGAATAATTTTGGTTTCGTGGTGTTTATAAAACCGTTTCTCCCAATGAGATATTTCGGGTGTTCCGGATCTTGACTAATAGGGTGTTTCGAATCCTTCGGTTGTAGCCTTTGAACATGGATCCCGCTTGGGCGGGAAACCGATCAGTTTAGGTTATAGTTTCTCCGCCAGTTGAGCAATTTGGTTTTTTACCTCGCAAAGCGGCGCGTCGATCCTGAAGCCGGCAGCACTTTGATGTCCGCCGCCGCCGTAAGAGACGGCAACTGCTGCGACATCGACCGAACCATCGGAGCGCAGACTGACATGGTACCGGTGTCGATTCTTGGTCGCGTCACTTCCATTTTGCAGCTCTTGAATCAGTGCGGCAACCCTTACATCTTCTATTCTGCGGGCATAGTGAATCAAACCGTCGGCATCCTCGGGCTGTGTGCCGGTTTGACGAAGCATTTCTCGTGTCACTGTCATGACTGAGAGCTTGCCGTTGCCGGCGATTTCGATCGAATCCAGCGCCAGATTCAGCAGTTTGATGCGGCCGAGGGAATAGGTGCCATAAACGTGCTGGGCCACTTCGTGCGGCCTGACGCCTTTTTCCGCCATTTCCAGACAGATGGCAAAAGTGGTCTGATTGGTGTTTGCAAAGCGAAACGATCCGGTGTCGGTCAATATTCCAGTATATATCAGTGTGGCCAGATCTTTATCGATTGGGATCTTCATCCTCACCAAGAGCTGGTAGACCAATTCTGCAGTGGCACAGGCTGCCGGCTCGACCAAGCGAACCGTACCGAAACCGGTATTGGTAATATGATGATCGATATTGACGACAACCGGTATCTTCCGCATCACAGCGACGGCGGGCCCGACGCGTTCCAGGTCGCCACAGTCCAGGATCACGGCCGTGTCGAATGCGTCCGCCTTGTTGATTTCGCTTGTGATGCGTCCTGCCGACGGCAAGAAGCGGTATACCGCCGGAATCGGACTGGCGTTGTAAAAGGTGACGGTTTTTTGCTGTTTTTCCAGTGCCAAACCGACGGCCAGAAGCGAACTGACGGCATCACCATCCGGGTTTTCATGGGACGCCACCACGACTCGGCGGCTTTCGGTTAAGGATCGGAGAATCTGTTCCGTCATGATTTCGTGCTGAGGGACCGAAGAAGTTTTTCGATATGGGCCCCGTGGTCAAAAGAATTATCGTAATAGAATTCGAGATCCGGCATGTAACGCAGACCAAGCCGGCGGGCCAGCGTAACCTTAACAAAACCCAGCGCACTCTTGAAGCCTTGCTGGACGGCCTCTATTTTTTCGTCCCCGCCCGGAGTAGAGAAATAGATACGAGCGATCCGCAGGTCACGCGTCATTTTGACATCGGTTATCGTCGTCAGTTCGAGACGCGGGTCTTTCACTTCCTTGAGCAGGATGTCGGACAGCGTCTGCTGTATCAGACCTCCGACGCGTTCGGCGCGCGAATAGGACATCATAGGGTGATGATCTCCATTTCAGAATCGATGACCTCCGCCAGGCCCAAATCATCTATCAGGTTAAGAACCTTGTCGGTCTTAGAATTGATGACCTGACGGTTGTTTCCCACGAGCGCGAATCCGATCTCCGCCCGCTGATGCATATCGTTTGATCCCGTCTCGGCCACCGAAATGTTGAATTTATTGCGCATCTGCCCGATGATCGATTTGACGACGCTGCGCTTTGCTTTCAAAGAACGGCAGTCGTGCAGTCTGAAGGTGACAATTCCAATCCCCACGACCATCTGTGGCTCACTTGGGGCTCGCTAAAAAATGAGTTCGCCATTTTGGGTATTGAGGCACCCGGCCGGCAAGTCACGAAAACGCTAGAATATCCAAAAAAACCGAGTTTTCGCACCAGCAGCCGGATGGGATACATCGTCATCCAAAAAGTGACGTCATTATTAGGCGAGCCCTCGGTTTACCGAGCGCTTCACTCAGCGATCTCTTCGATCAATCGATCGCCGGTTTACACTTCCGGTTTGATTTCTTCCAGGTAATAGCATTCCAGAACGTCGCCGACTTTTATGTCATTGAAGTTCTCGACGCCGACCCCGCATTCATATCCGCTCTGCACTTCCTTTACATCATCCTTAAAGCGCCGCAGAGAAGCGTTCTTGCCTTCGTATTGGACAACCCCGTCCCGCAGGACCCTCAGGCGCCGTCCGCGTTCGATTCTTCCTTCCGTCACGTAGCATCCGGCAATGGTTCCTATCTTCGGTACATGAAAGGTATCGCGAACCTCGGCCCTTCCCAGAACACGCTCTTCGAAAGTCGATGACATCATACCCGCGATGGCGTTCTTTATATCTTTAATCACGTCGTAGATCACATTGTAGAACCGCATGTCTACGCCTTCCTCGTTGGCCAGCATCTGAACCTTGGTCGCGGGGCGGACGTTGAAACCGATAATGATGGCATTGGAAACCGATGCCAGGGAAACATCCGATTCGGTGATGGTTCCGGTGGCAGAGTGGACGACGTTGATGTTGACCTCTTCGTTGCTCAGTTTGGTCAGCGAATCGGCCAAGGCTTCGATCGAGCCGTGAACGTCGGCCTTGAGGATCAGGTTCAAGTCCTTGACTTCTCCCTGCTGCATTTGTTCGAAGAGCTTCTCGAGGCTCAAGCGGCCGGTCTTGGCCAACTCCTTGGAGCGGTGTTTCTGGATGCGGTGTTCGCTGATCTGCTTGGCATTTTTCTCGTCCGCCACCGCAACCAACTCGTCGCCGGCCATGGGAACTCCGGAGAGGCCGATGACCTCCACCGGGATAGACGGGCCGGCTGCATCAACCATCTGACCTCTGTCGTTGAGCATGGCGCGCACCTTACCGGAATAAACCCCGCATACGACGGCATCCCCCGTGTGCAGGGTTCCTTCCTGGACCAGTACGGTTGCGATCGCCCCACGGCCCGGATCGATTTTCGATTCCACCACGTGCCCGTAGGCCCGTTTTTCGGGATCGGCTTTCAATTCTAATACTTCGGCCTGCAGCAAAATCAGATCCAGTAGGTCGTCGATGCCGATGTTCTGTTTGGCGGAGACCTTGACAAAAATGGTGTCGCCGCCCCATTCCTCGGGACTCAGGCCCTGTTCGGCGAGTTCCCGATAGACACGGTCCGTGTTGGCATTGTCCTTGTCGATTTTGTTAACGGCCACGATGATCGGCACATTGGCGGCCCTGGCGTGGTTGATGGCCTCGACGGTCTGCGGCATGACCCCGTCATCGGCGGCGACCACCAGAACGACGATGTCGGTAACCTGTGCTCCCCTGGCCCGCATGGCGGTGAATGCTTCGTGGCCCGGGGTGTCAAGGAAGGCAATCTTGCCTTTGTCGGTGATGACGTGGTAAGCGCCGATATGCTGCGTGATGCCGCCGGCTTCGATGTCCGTGATCCTTGTTTTCCGGATGACGTCGAGCAAAGACGTTTTGCCGTGATCGACATGTCCCATTATCGTGACCACCGGTGATCTTTCAATTTGCCTGGTGGGATCGTCTGCTTCGACCTTCAAGAACGTTTCCTCCTCGAAAGCGGCCAGCTCGACCTCATAGCCGAACTCGGCGGCCACAAGGGCGGCCGTATCAAAATCGATGGTTTGATTGACCGTTGTCATGACACCCATTCCCATCAGGGTCCTGATCATTTCACCGGCCTTGATGCCCATGCGTTTGGCCAGATCGGAAAGAACGATGGCCTCATCTATCTTAACGCGCCGTTTGATGGCTTTGGCGGTAGTGATCTGGGTTTTCTGAGCCGGGCCGGCCGCCTTGGCTTTGCCGGCTTTTTTGCCTTTGCGTGGGCGCTGACGGCCACCGTAGAGCGCTGCGCCCTCGATGACTTCTTTCTTTCGAAAAGAAATTTTCTTCTTAAAAAACTTATTGTCGGATTCAGCGTCCTCAGACTGCCGTTTTTTCTTCTTTTTCTTGGCTTCTTTGGTCGGCTCTTCTCCAGGCGCACCGCGAGAAGGCGGCCCGGGCCGCAGGGCAACGACCTTTTCTGCCGGCCGGGCCGTGGTTTTGCCCCTGAGCGGTTCGGCGCCCGGCTCTTTTGCAGCAGGGGAAATCGGCATGCGGATGATTTTGGCCGCCTGTTCTTTTTTCTTTGCTTTTTTGAGTGCCTGTTTCGACTTTACTTCTGCGGCCACTGGTTCCGGTGCAGGCGTCTCAGCCGTTGCGGGCGTTTCCGGTTCGACGGTCTTGTCGGTTTCTTTTTCTGCTCCGACTTTGGTTTCGATCTCTGTTTCTGCAACGGCCGAGGGCGTTTCGCTCGGTTCCGGTTCTGCGATCGTCGGCGGTGTCGTGGGCTCTTCTGTGGGAGCTGTTTCCGCTGCGGCCGCGACTGTGGCCGGCGCCTCTTCTGCCGCTTCGATTTCCGGCGGCACTTCCACCTTAACGGTTTTCTTGCGGCGCCGGATGACGGTCGGCTTGACCCGTGTTTCGACGACGGTTTCGGATTTTTGTCCGAAGAGACCGGCCTTGATCTGCGTCACCGCCTCATCTTCGAGCGCACTCATGTGGCTCTTGATTTCGACGTCGATATCCATGTCCTTTATCTTTTCGATAAGGCTCTTGTTGGTCATGTTCAGATCCCTGGCAAGTTCATATACCCTGATCTTTGCCATCAATCCCCCTAAAAGTCACTGTTATGCGAGTGGCCTTCGCGTGCCCGGTCGATAGCGTTCAGACCGAATGGGTCGGATTGCCGGTCGCCTGGAGCCGTTTCCGATGTCATTCTTCTACGGTCGGTTCCACGGCTGCGGCCGGCTCAACCGGATCAACCGGCTCGTCGGTTTCGGCTGTCGCGTCGACTATTTGGTCGTCGGTGATGTCTATCGCCGCTGTAGATTCATCCACGGCGGCTTCGGCTTGTATAGCTTGTTTTGAAGCATCGATCAATTTTATTGCACTTTCTTCCCCGATACCCTTGATCTGGATCAGGTCTTCCACGCTCGCTTTGCTGATTTCTTCAGCAGAGAAAAACCCTTTTTCATACAGGGCGTCGGCCAGGCTGATGCCGACGCCGGTCAATGCGAGCAGAGAATCGTAGCCGCTGCGCATTGCTTCGCTGTATTTGGTTTCGCTCTTGACGTCCAGGTGCCATCCGGCAAGTCTGGAAGCCAGACGGACATTTTGGCCGCGTTTGCCGATGGCGATCGAAAGAAATTCATCTGGAACGATGACCTCCATGGTGCGGTTGGCCTCATCGATGATTACGCGCGAGATCTCTGCCGGGGCCAGAGCATTGCACACATATCTGGCAGGGTCAACGTGCCACGAAATGATGTCGATCTTTTCTCCCCGCAGTTCCTGGACCACATTTTGCACCCGGCTGCCCTTCATTCCGACGCAGGCACCCACCGGATCGATGTCGGCATTGCTGGAGGCGACGGCTATTTTGGCCCGCACACCGGGTTCGCGGGCCGCCCCCATGATTTTGACGATACCTTCGCTGATCTCCGGCACTTCCATTTTAAACAGGTTGATCAGAAAATCGACATGGGTACGCGACAAGATAATCTGCGGTCCGCGACTCTCGTGCAGGACCTCCAAAATCAAAGCCCGAATCCGGTCGCCGCGGCGGTACCCCTCCCTGGGGACCTGTTCGCGAACCGGCACAATCCCTTCGGTCTGACCCAGATTGACGATGATGTCTCCCCTGTCGATGCGCTGGACGATTCCGTTGAGGATTTCTCCCTTGCGGTCGATGAAACTGGCGAAGACCGCATCTTTTTCGGCATCCTTTATCTTTTGAATAATAACCTGTTTGGCAGATTGGGCAGCTATCCGGCCGAAAGTCGAGGTGTCCATTTTGGTGCCGAGGCTGTCACCGATTTCACAATCCGGGTCGAGTTTGCGACCCTCTTCAAGGCTGATCTCCAGTGCCGATTCCGTAATGACCTCGGCGACCTCCTTGAATTGGAATACCTCGATTTCCCCGACTTCTTCGTTATATTGAACCTCGATTTCCATTTTGTTACCGAATTTTTTGCGGGCGGCTGATTTCAAGGCTTCCTCGAGGGCCTTGATGAGGACTTCGCGTGAAATCCCCTTGTCCTTGCTCACCTGTTCAACAACCCGCTTAATGTCTGACATGTGCATCGCTAATCTCCGTGATTGATCAGTCGCGCCTTTTTTATTGCGGTGTGCGGTATGGCGACTGTTTCCTTATCAATCGTTAGGTTGACCCGTCCGTCACAAAAACCCGCCAAAATACCGGTAAAATTTTTCCGACCGTCGATCGGCCGCGATGTCTGAACTCTGATCTTTTTCCCTTGGAAACGGTTGAAATCGTCCACTTTTCCGATCGGCCGCTCGGGTCCCGGGGACGAGACCTCGAGACTGTATGGGCCCACCTCCTCCAAGCTTACATCCAGGACATCGGTGAGCTGACGGCTGACAGCAGCACAGTCGTCCAGAGTGATGCCGTCGGGTTTGTCGACGAAGAGCCGCAGAACCCTGCCGGTGGTTTCCGAATGAAACTCAACTAAGACCAGTTCGATACCTTCCGATTCACAAAGTGGTTCAGCGATTGCGAAAACCTGTCGGGCGATCCGCTCTGAGCGGGTCTGCACGGCTGGAGCGACTGATGTCCGATCGCTCCGGGACTTATGTCGGTTCTGTTCTTTTCTCACCTTTTTTCTTTGGCCCCTATAAACGCAAAAAACGGGCATCCGCCCGTTTCTTCAAGTCCGAGTGTGTCTTTGAGAGTGTTAATATTACCGATTCATTATATTAACCTTTAATAAGACGATGAACCACTTAATTCTGGTTCTACCCTCACTCAGCCTTCTGCGAAGGAAAGGCGGAGAAGAATTGGAGCGGGCAACGAGATTCGAACTCGCGACACCAAGCTTGGGAAGCTTGTACTCTACCAACTGAGCTATGCCCGCTTACGGCAGCATCTAATTAGGATACATTTGATACTTTGTCAATAATTTTCGTCGATTATTTTTGAAGCGCCTGGACTATTTTGACAGCCTCTGGTAAGATATGAACGATTTTCTACCGTCCAGTCGCCTCTTGGAATTACCGATATGGCTCTCAGCCTACCCATGCGTAAAAGCGTTGCCGAGAAGACAGGCAGAAAAATTGATGAAAAACCCAAAAATCGGGTCTATTTCACCGATCAGATGGTCTTGATCGGTTGCGGTATTGCAGCGGTGTACTGGCTTCTGGACTCGATCGTGGCCATTTTTCTGTCGTCGGAAGGCCCTGTTCTGCACCGGATTCTCGGGGCGGACATGCGGGATATCTGGACGCGGCTGATCGTCCTGTGCCTTTTTGTCATTTTTGGCTCCCACGCGCAGTTTACCATCAACGAACGGCGCGAGGTGGCCAAAAAACTGGAAAGGGACCGCCTGACCCGTGAGCGGTTCCAACGGCTGCTTTCACCCGATCTGGCCGAAATGGTGGTTTCGGGACAGCTCAAGGTCGAAAAGGGAGGCGTCTCAAGGGTGGCGACCGTCATGTTCGTCGACATCCGTGGGTTTACCTCAATGAGCGAGAGAACGCCGCCCGACGAAGTGCTTCAGATGCTCAACGAATACTTCGAAATCATAGTGGCGGAAGTGTTTCGTTACGAAGGAACGGTCGACAAATTCATGGGTGACGAAATTATGGTGATCTGGGGAGCACCGATTGCCCACGGCGATGATCCGGCGCGGGCGGTGCGCGCAGCGCTAGCGATTCAGGCCGAACTTGTAAAATTCAATCGTTATCGTCAGAACGAGAACAAACCGGCCATCAAAATCGGCATCGGTATCAATACCGGAACCCTGGTGGCCGGCTACATCGGTTCGTCTCAAACCATGAGTTATTCGGTCATCGGAGATACCGTCAACACTGCCTCCCGTTTATGCGCCGCCGCCAAAGCGGGGCAGATCATCATCTCCGAAAACTCGCGCAACTGCGTCGAGGAACACTTCGAGCTGGCCGAAATCGAAGCGGTGCGGGCCAAAGGAAAGTTCAACCCCATTCGGGCGTTTACCGTTGTGAGAGAACTTTCCCCCCGCTCGGGAATAACCGCCGGCCGGGAGGGCGAACGATCCCATCCGTCCCCGTTTTCCGTCACGGCGCCCGCTACCAAAAGTGGTTAGAATCGCGAACTCAATTCAGCTGTCTTCCAGTAACTTGCGGATGCTCTCCAGTTCGTCCTTCAATTCTTTAGTGCTTAGAGGCGAGGCAGCCGCCGGTTTTTCGTTTTTTGGAGTCGAGAGAAACTGGCGGGCACCTTCGATCGTAAATTTTCTTTCGTGCAGAAGATGGCGAATTTTCAAAATTGTTTCAACATCTGTGCGGCGGTAAAGACGCTGGCCTGAACTGGTGCGTTTGGGACGGATGCAGGAAAATTCGTTTTCCCAGAATCTGAGCACATAGGTCGGCAGCTGTGCGATCTTGCTCACTTCTCCGATCTTGAAATAGAGTTTGTCCGGTAATTGCGTTTTTTCTGGCATTGTCATCGGCAGTGTTGGTTTAGGTTTCAGATTTCAGGGCTTGCCCGCCCCCGCCTAAAATGATGCCAAATAACAAAATAAAAGCACTAAAATACAAATAAATTACAAATTAAAATATCCAAATACAAAATAAGATCAAAAATCAATAGTTTGGAATTTCGAATTTCGGTCATTGTGATTTTGTTGGTATTTGAGTTTTGTTATTTGAAATTTAAATAACCGATACCTGACACCTCAAATTGCTTTCATCCCTCAACCCTGAACGTTGAACCGGGAACCTTATATGCATTCAATTGCGTCGCTCAAGGCAGTCGAGACACTTCAAATATGACACAACTCTATTTTTATGTGTGGCAGAGTGTAACGTGTGCCGCCAGCGATATCAAGCCGGAAGAGAAGCCTTGAACTCTTCCAGCAGTTGTCCGGTTATCTTCTGATGCAGCCGATTGATTTCATCGTCCTCCAGGGTTCGCGTCGACGAGCGATAAATGATTCTAAATGAGATGCTCTTGCGTCCTGCGGGAATCGGTTTGCCTTCGAAAACATCAAAGAGCTGCAGGGCTTCGATCAACTCTTCGTTCATTTGGTCAACGCATTGGAGAATTTTACCGGATTCGATGCGGCGGTCGACAATAAGGGTGACATCTCGGGTGACCACCGGAAACTTGGGAATCGGCCGGGATGATTTCGTGTCGGGGATCAGCGGCAGCAGCCGGTCAATATTCAGCTCGAAAATATAGGCCGTTCGCTTCAAATCGAATCTGCGCAGGGCCTGGGGGTGGATTTCACCCAACAGCCCGATTTCCCTTTCTTGCGCCCGAATCCGGGCACTGACACCGGGCCGGGTGTAAGTGCAGTCATCATCCGGCAGACTGGTAAAGTCGACTTGCTGAACGTCCAACTGCTGCAACAGCGATTCGACCACGCCCTTCAAATCGAAGAAATCGGTGTCCACATCACTGGTGTGCCAAGAAGGTGCAAATCGTGAACCGCTCCAAAGCCCGGCCAGCATTTCGATTTCTTCCGGAAGCGCGTCGGGCTCGGTGGCGAAGAAGGTTTTGCCGATTTCAAACAGTTTCAGGTTTCTTTCCTGTTTGGCAAGGTTGAGTTGCAGGGTTTGTAAAAGACCGGGAACCAGTGAGGTCCGCATAACGGCCTGCTCCTCGGTCAATGGATTTAAAATTGACACCGTTTGGCGCCGGGAATCGTCGCTTTTCAACCCGAGTCGATCGCCGTCAGCGGAGCCGATAAAACTGTAGGTGACGATTTCGTTAAAGCCGCAGCCGACCATCAACTGTTTGATCCGGTTGCGCGATGCCCTCGTTTTTAGCAGAGGTCGCCTTCTGACGGGTACGGCTGGATAGGTCAGCGGGATGTTGTTGTATCCCGAGAGTCGGGCGACCTCTTCCATCAGGTCTTCAGGGCGGCCGACATCGACCCTGAAGCTGGGCGGGGTTACCGTCAAGTGATCGTTGTTTTCCGGTTTTACATCAAATTCGATCGACTGCAGCAGAGAAGCGATTGTCGGGGCCGAAAAAGCGGTTCCCAGCAGTCGGTTCGTTTGCGAGATACCGAGGGAGATTACCGGGACACCAACCGGTTTTGGATGAGCGTCAATGAGGCCGTCGACTATGGTTGCGCCTGAAATTTCGGCCATGAGCTGTGCGGCGCGGTTCAGAGCCGCCACGGTTCCATGAGGATCGACGCCGCGTTCGAAACGGAAGGACGCCTCGGTGCCCAGTCCGAGTTGCTTGGCCGTCTTTCGGATACTGGTCGGGTTAAAGTACGCGCTTTCGATCAAGACGCGCGTGGTGGACGGTTCGATTTCCGAGTTGTGCCCCCCCATGACCCCGCCGATGGCCACGGGGTTCTCGGCGTCGCAGATCATGAGCATGTCCTGCGATAACTGGCGCTCTTTTTGATCCAGAGTCGTGAAGACCTCTCCCGCCGCGGCTGTTCGCACCACGATCCGATGACCGGCCAGTCGGTCGAAATCGAAGGCATGCAGCGGTTGGCCGAGTTCCATGAGCACAAAGTTGGTGACATCGACAATGTTGTTGATGGGTCTTAAATCGACCGACAGGAGACGATCCTGCAGCCAAAACGGGGAAGGCATGACGGTGACGCCGGACAACAGTCTGGCAGCATAGCGCGGGCAGAGATCAGGGGCTTCGATGGTAACCGATGTCAGTTCATCGACGGCGTTGCCGGTGATGGGCAAACGGCCGTCCGGATACCGGAGGGCCGTTTGCTGAATGCCCGCAATTTCGCGTGCGATACCGATAATGCTGAGGCAGTCGGGCCGATTGGGCGTCAGGTCGATGTCGATCACCGTGTCGGCCAGTTCGAGGGCAGACTTCAGTGACCGGCCCGAAGTCAGGCGGTTATCGAGCTCCAGGACGCCGGATCCGTCGCTTCCGAGCCCCAGTTCCTTTTCACTGCAGATCATTCCCTCGGAGGCGGCGCCGCGGATGACGCTCTTCTGCAGGACCGTTCCGTCGGGAAGCACGGCACCCGGCAGGGCGACCGCTACCGTCAGATCTTTTCTGGCATTCGGTGCGCCACAGACCACTTCGATGGCGCCCGAGCCGATGTCGACTTCGCAACACTTGAGCATGTCGGCGTTCGGGTGAGGGCGCACGTCACGGATTCGGCCGACCAAGACCCGATCGAGATAGGTGTAGCGATCCGATACCGAATCGACTTCGAGGCCGACCATGGTCAGAGCGTCCACCAAACGATCGACAGACAGTTCGATTGCAATATATTCCTTCAACCAGCTCAGACTGACCCGCATACTAAAACTGCCTCAAGAATCGGATATCATTTTCAAAATATTTTCGGATGTCGTCAATGCCGTATTTGAGCATAGCGATTCGTTCGACACCCATTCCAAAGGCGAATCCGGAACACTGACCGGCAGGATAGCCGACGTTCTCGTAAAGGGCCGGGTGAACCATTCCGGAGCCGAGAATTTCGAGCCATCCGGTTTGCGAACAGACCCTGCATCCGGCTCCGCGGCACATGACGCAGAGAATATCTACTTCCGCGCTCGGTTCGGTGAACGGAAAGAAGCTGGGTCTGAAACGCAGGCTGGTGCGCTCATCGAACATCTGATGCACAAATGTCGTGAGAACCCCTTTGAGGTCGCCGAAAGAGATCTGCCGGTCGACCAGAAGTCCCTCCACTTGATGAAACATCGGGGTGTGAGTCAGGTCCGAATCCCGGCGATAAACTTTACCGGGCGCGATGACGGCCACCGGCAGTGGCTGTTTTTCCATGGTCCGGATCTGAACCGGCGAGGTGTGGGTTCGCAGGACGATACTGTCAGACACGTAAAAGGTGTCCTGCATGTCTCTGGCCGGGTGATTCTTGGGAATGTTGAGTGCCTCGAAATTGTACCAGTCGCTTTCGACATCCGGGCCTTCCACGATGTCGAATCCCAGCCGCACAAAAATATCGCAGATTTCCTGGGTGACCAGGCTGATCGGGTGAAGACTGCCCAACGGAACCGGTCGGCCGGGAAGGGTGACATCGATGCGCGCCTCAAGACCCTTCTGGGCGGTTTCGAACCGATGAACGGCGTCCTTGAGAGCCGTGTCTATAGTATTCTTGATGTCATTGGCGCGCTTGCCCATTGCAGCCCGTTTTTCCGGCGGCATTTGGCTGATGCCCCGTAAAAACAGGGTCACGGCGCCTTTTCGACCCAGATAGCGTACAGAAAGAGCTTTGACAGTTTCAGCGTCCGAGGCATCGTCGAGGGCTTTCAGTGCTTCCTCTAAAATCTGTTCGATCGAAGTTTCCACAGTGGCATTGGCCCGGGTACGACTTTCGCAGTTTCAGGTACTGTTGTCGGGATGGTTAAACCTGCTGAATCGCCAACTTGGCAATCTGACTGAAACCGGCCGGATCGGTTATGGCCAGGTCGGCCAGCACCTTGCGGTCCAGTGTGATGCCGGCGCGTTTCAGACCGTTGATGAACTTGCTGTAAGAAAGGTCGTTCATCCTTGCCGCCGCGTTGATTCTGGCAATCCAGAGCTGACGAAACTCCCGCTTGCGCTGGCGCCGGTCCCGATAGGCGTACATGAGCGCTTTATCGACAGAATCGGCTGCGGTGCGAAACAGTTTGCTGCGGCCGCCGCGAAATCCTTTGGCCAGCTTCAATACTTTTTGACGACGTCTTCTCGCTTTGAATCCTCGTTTTATTCGCATGATGGTTCTCCTGAACGTATTTTCCGTGCGGAGGCGACCCGGCGAACCGGAGCCTGCGGGCGCCTTGAGCGGCGACCGATGGAAACCGGCCGTTTGCCTATTGGCGGCAGCCCGAGATCGTCTTGCGATGCAGACCGCCCTCAGGTCCGGTCACCGCGGCAAGTTGTCGGAACCGCCGCTATCCGTTGGGCAGCAGCAGTCGCAGTTCCTTGAGATCGGACTTTTTAATCATCTGGGATTGACGCGACTGCCGCTTTCGTTTGGTCGTTTTCTTGGTTAGTATATGGCTCTTGTGCGATTTGTTATACACAAATTTGCCGGTACCGGTTTTTTTGAACCGCTTGGCGGCTGAACGATTGGTCTTTATTTTCGGCATCACTGGCTCCTCTGTTGGTGTTAGGGCTCACTCAAAAATAACTTCACATTTTGGACGCCGATGCATCCCGTCTGGCTGCATTGCGAAAACTCGGAATATCCAGATATTCCTGCGTTTTCGCGCCTTGCCAGGAGGGCGCCTCAACGCCCAAAATTGCGAACTTATTTTTTCGTGAACCCTTAGCAGCGACTTTTCACTTTTTTAATATTCGGTATGTTCGGGACCGGCTCAAAAAACCAGCTCAAAAAAATAGATGGCGCGGGAAAGGATTCAACATCGCCACACGCCACCATCGTGTTGACACTTCGGCAAATTTTTCCCACACCCGATGGTTGCTTTCCACAACTGTTTTCACAACCGGTGCGGGTAGTCCGGGGCTATCGGGGGGACAGCACCATCATCAGTGTTCGGCCTTCAAATTTCGGGTACTGCTCTACCACGGCCACATCGGCTGTTTCTTCCGCAATCTTCGCCAGCATGTCGCGGCCGAGCTGGGAAAGCGTGATTTCCCGGCCCCTGAACATGACAGTAACCTTAACTTTATCCTTTTTGTCGATAAATTTTTTTATGTAACCGATCTTGACCTGCAAGTCGTGGTCGTCCGTATTGGGGCGAACCTTTATTTCCTTTAGCTGGAAAGTGGCCTGTTTCTTTTTAGCCTCCTGTTTTTTCTTGGTCTGCTCATACTTGTAGCGACCGTAGTCCATTATCTTACAGACAGGAGGATTCGCGTTGGGTGAAATTTCTACAAGATCGAGTCCGAACTCTGCTGCGCTTTTAAGCGCTTCGGTGATCGATACGACACCGACCTGGTTTCCCTCCGGGTCGATGACCCGGACCTCTTTGGCTCGGATGAACTGATTGATGTTTGTCCGATCAACCGGTTTTGATTTGAATATTCGTCCTTTTAAGGCTATCCCTGCACCTCCACCATCTAAGGGTAAATGTCGCTTCGGCGCCTGTGGCCGCTCCCGGCTAATGCAGCTCCACAAAACACGCCGGTCATCATTTAATAGTGTAGTGAGTTAACCAATAACAATAGGGAATGCAAGAAAAAAATTCAAGCTTAAAAAATTATCATCGGCGGTCTGCGATTCGACCCTCATCGAGTGATGGTCAAGGGTGCCGGAAGCTGACATCCGGCAACGAATTATTGGCTCAGGGTGTAACGGGCCAACAGGCTGTCTTTCCAGTAGACGTTTTCCGGATTGGCAAAGAAGGCTTTCAGCAGTTGGACGCTATCTGCACGCCGCACGTGCGGTATGATCGATATGCCTGAGTTGCGGTAAAGCGGGCTGAGCTGTGTCAGATCGCACCCCGTTCCGCCACCCATTATGTCTTCGAAAGCGTAGACGATGGTTCTGATACCGCTCAAAATGGCAGCGCCGTAGCACATCAGGCATGGTTCGAGCGTGCTGAAGAGCACAATTTCGGCCGGTGCGACATCCCTGCCGGCCAGCACCAGGCGCCTCAGGGCAACCATTTCGGCATGGTCGACTTCATTGACCCCTTCGGCGGCGGTTCCAGTCCGCCGACCCGACGCCAGGATCCGGTCTTTGTGAACCAAAAGGCACCCGACCGGAAACTCGCCGGCTTGGTAGGCAGCTTCGGCTTGTTCAAGGGCCGCTGTCATGAAATGCTCGTAGTTCATTGGTATTAGTGAGGCGCTTTAAAGGCGACAGATCGTATCGTCACATGGACAAGCGCCATTGACCTCATAGGCATAGAGAAGCCGCGACTCCACCTGGGCCCGGTGCGGAGAAATAGATTCAAAAGCAGCGGCTGCAATCATCGCCAGCAGCCGTTCCCTGTCCGGAAGCGCCTCCAGGCCGTGGTCGATGACGCGACCGGTGGATCCGTCGAGCACATCGGCATCTTCTCCATTGGTTGCCACGACGACGGGAATCTGATAAGGCGCCAGCAGTCGGGAGGCCGCCAGTGCAGGGCGGTGGCGGGTGACGATCGAGCCGGGGCCGTATTTGACTATCATGGAGAGCCGACCCTGGAGCGTCACCACGAAATCGATCTTGACCATGGCCTGATGCGAACCGGCCCGGGCGATCAGGGATTGGCGGGGGTGAATGTCACTCCGCCGATATCCCTTTTTTTCAACCAACAAAAGGGCCAGTTTTTGGCGCTGGCGTTCGTCATGAGTGTCGACCAGGACTTCACCGGTAATGGTGTCGGTCAGTTCGCCGAGTATCAGATGATGACCGTTCATTAAAATCGTTTTAAAAAAAAACAAAGCGCAGACGGCAGCCATCACAACCGCAGCATGGCTCCGCGCGGTGACCCGGTTGTTTCACTATTTTGGACGGGGAGCCCCCCAATGCCGGGTGAGGTGCAGTGATCAGAGGGTCAACAGCCATTGGCTACTCCAATATTATAAAAGTGTCAACCCCGCCGGTTTCATTTACAGGTTCACCGAGAACCACCTGCTTCAATCTAAAATAGACCTCTGATCTCGGTTTAGGGTTTACACGAACCCGTATTGTGGGATACATCATATCTCTTGCTCTGGGCAGTATATTGTTTCCATTGCCCTTAATGAAACTGTGGATGGGCAGTATCTAAACTGACGGTGGCCCTTTTATGCTGATCTATAAAATTGTCAGCGAATTATTCGGTGAATTTCAAGGGTTCGACGTGCCGCATGCTATCGATTCGAGAGGATTTTGAAAATAGGGAGCGCAGCTTCATGTCGCCCTTTGGCTGCCTGAGCGCGGCGTCGCACGGGCGTCGGCGTCCTGAGAAGCCCTGTCCGATTCGTACTGCCTTCCAGGTGGACCGTGATCGAATCGTGTTCTCCTATGCTTTCAGACGGTTGAAACACAAAACCCAGGTGTTTCTCGCCCCACTGGGCGATCAGTATCGGACCCGGCTGACCCACACGCTCGAAGTATCGCAGATGGCGCGCAACATTGCGCGGGCCCTCAGGCTCAACGAGGATCTGGCCGAAGCGATTGCCCTTGGGCACGATCTGGGCCACACGCCCTTCGGGCACGGCGGTGAAACGGCGCTGAAAGAAGTCTATTCCGATCATTTTACGCATAAAGCCCAGAGCCTGCGGGTGGTTGACGTGCTGGAGCGTAACGGGGACGGACTGAACCTCACATATGAAGTGCGTGACGGCATTCTCAAACACTCCAAGGGATACGGCAAGATCATCCCTGATGATCCAGGCGAGCTGGCGGTCACGGTCGAGGGCCGCATTGTGAGAATTGCCGACATCATGGCCTATTTGAACCACGACCTGGAGGACGCTATCCGCAGCGGCGTCATCGTGGAAGTGCAGGTGCCGCAGGAATGCGGGCAAGTCATCGGCCGCACCCATCCCGAAAGGGCCACGACCATGATCAGGGACCTGGTCTACAACAGCCAAGTCGTTGACGGTCGTTTCTGCCTGCGGATGAGCGACCGGGTATCCGCTGCCATGACCAGCCTGCGCGAATTTCTGTACGAAAATGTTTACCGGTCACCGAAAGTGCACAACGAGTTCGTGAAGGCCAAAAAGATTCTGATCGAACTCTACGGCTATTTTCTGGAGCAGCCGGAGCGACTGGAGCTGGAAATGACCAAAATCGGCATGGGAAACTGCAACCACCAGGATCAACCGCTCGAACGCCGGGTATGCGATTTTATCGCGAGTCTGACCGACAGCCATGCCATGGATCTCTACCAGCGGATTTTTTTTCCTTCACCCCTTTTGTTCGAACCAAATGACCGTGCCGCCTTCAACGCATAAACCCTCCGCGACGCCGGAGAATTTCGGTCGACATCTTATCCGGCTGGAACAGCTGTATGCATCCATGGACCGGTCTTATAACAACATCGCCGACCATTACGGCTTTGCGTGCAACGGATGTGAAGACAACTGCTGTCTGACGTTGTTTCATCATTACACCCATCTCGAGTTTTTCTATTTGTCTAAGGGATTCCGCACCCTGGAACGGCAGCGACAGGTTGCCATTGCGGAGAAGGCGGAAGCGGATTGCAGTGCCGTGCGGGCAGCCGCAAAAAACGGCCCGCCTCTGCGGCAGATGTGTCCGCTCAACTTTGACAACCACTGCAGCCTCTATGCATTTCGACCGATGATCTGCCGGTTGCACGGTATCCCCAGTGAACTGCACCGGCCGGACGGCAATACAACGCGAGCGCTGGGATGTGCTTCATTTATGGATCGCTGCGGGCAGTTGGCTTATGTCCCGTTCGACCGGACACCTTTTTATATAGATCTCGCCGGTATCGAACAGGCTCTGAGGCGGGATATGCCCGGTGCTGGAAAAATAAAAATGACCGTGGCGGAAATGATCCTGGCGTTTTAGTGTGAAAATAGAAACTGGAAACTGGAAACTTGAAACTCAGAACCCGTAACCCGCAACCTGTAACCCGTAATCTGTAACCCGTAACCTGTGGTGGCATCTCCGCTCATCCGGGCTCCGGCGCATCATTTTCATGTACCGTGGTGGCCCATAGAGCCATGAACGTTTAACTCCAAGGCCATAGGCGCCGCACGCGCAGTTGTCGGTACTTTAAGCCCGTTACCTCCGGTTTATGAAATACATCGACGAAAAGGATCTGAACAATCTACCCGGGATTCAGCTGAAGTCCGGCGACAGTTTTGCCTTCCGTTGCCATCCGGACATCGCTTGCTTCAACCGGTGCTGCCGCAACCTGAATCTTTTTCTGTACCCTTACGATGTCATTCGGCTTAAGGGAGCGCTGGGTATCGATTCGGACCGGTTTCTGGACCAGTATGTAGACGTGGTAATGCGGGACTTCAATTTTTTTCCCGATGTTCTGCTCCGCATGGCCGACAATACGGAGCGCACCTGTCCCTTTTTAACCGATACCGGCTGCTCCGTCTATCCGGACCGCCCCGACACCTGCCGCACATTTCCGGTGGAACAGGGATTACGTTACGATACCCGCTCCGGCAAAAACGAACCCGTGCATTTTTTCAAACCGCCGGATTTTTGTCTCGGCCAACTGGAGAAAACGCTCTGGACCATCGACACCTGGTCACAAGATCAGGAGGCCCTCACTTACAACAAAATGACGACCCGCTGGGCTGAAATCAAGCAACTTTTTCAAAGAGATCCCTGGGGCGGCGAAGGACCCGAAGGACCGAAGGCCAGGATGGCCTTCATGGCGGTCTACAACGTCGACCGGTTTCGAGAATTTGTGTTCGCCAGCAGTTTTTTAAACCGTTACAAACTCAAGGCCGCTCTCGTCAAGAAAATCCGCAGTGATGATGCGGCCCTGTTGAAACTGGGATTTGACTGGATCAAGCTGTTTGTCTGGGGCGTGACCTCCAAACAGATCCGGCCGCGACAGGGCGGGCGATAGAATTATTATACAAGGCTAAAGGCGGATAGTCCAAGGGTCACAGGCTTGTTTCATCCCGCTTTCTGCCGTATGCCTTCAGTCTTGAAAATAAGAACGACGGAACGGGTGCCGGATTGTCCCGAAACCGGCTGGCGATGGTGAGCAAGGGCCATTTATGGATGGACACTAAAGGACACCCGGTGGCATGGCCATCACGCGATCGCCTCCCAGAACGTAGCCGCCATCCAACCGCAGGACGGTCCCGGTCATGAACGGGGCGTCTTTGACCATGAAGAGAACCGCCTTGACCACGTCTGCGATGTTGCCCGTTCTGGCCATCAAAGTATGGTCAATCAGGGCCTGCTTCTGATTGCCGGTCAGCAGGTCCCAGCCGCGGGTGCCCCGGCCGTGCCGGCTTTGAAAGAAGCCGAGCATGAGTTCATTCACGCGGACCTCGGGAGCGCCTATGCGGGCCCAGGTTTCGGTCAAGAGGGAGATGCCGCGATTGGCGGCCGCATAGCCCTCGTTGAAAAACGGACCCGCAGGTCCGGTGCGGCCGACGATGCCGGCGATAGAGGAAATGTTGATGACCACACCGTTTCCGCTGGCCTTTAGGTGGGGCAGGGCTTCTTCGAAAACCCATCTTTTGGCCCGCAGGCAGGTGTCTATTTCGAGGTCCCATTGTTGCCGCACGTAGGGCCCATGGACGATGGGCCAGCCACCTCTCTCGATATTGTTGATCAGTATGTCGAGGCGACCGAAGTGATCGATGACCCGGCGGATGAGACCTTTTATCGCTTCGGTTTCGATCAGGTTCGTCCGGAGGATCAGGTACGGTGACGACTGATCGGCGAAATTCTGCTGAAGATCCGGCAGGCTCTCTTCCCAGTCGTAATAATTAAGGGCGACACCGGCCCCCTGAGCGGCAAGGGCCAATCCGACACCCTTGCCGATGCCCTTGATCGCACCGAGCACTAAAGCAACTTTGCCGTCGAGTTCCATTTTATATGTTCCGCCGCAGTTGCGACTGACCCCGGGGGGTGCAACCGAAAGATGTGTCAACCCGCTCGGTTTCGGGTTCCCCCGAACACGAATTTTTTTACGCAGGCATGGGCAAATCTTAAAAGCTGGCTGTCATCGGCTTCCAGCATCGATAGATCAGCCGAATCGATGCCCCAGCGCTCAGCAAAGCTTTTCTGCGAGATCAGGTTCCGAAACGAATCGATGTCATACATTGCCGTGTAAAAAAGGCTTTCCGGCTCTGGAGTAAGCGGGCCGGCTATCAGGCGATTCTTGAGGCTGATCATTTCAAGGAAAAGATCGTTGAATCGGTTGTAAGGCTCGAGCCCCTG
>JBATHN010000206.1:0-3786 GCA_049666885.1 Desulfobacterales bacterium | reverse complement strand
CGGGGTTTTAGACCGGACCCAAAGACAAAGCTGCATGGAAGAATCAACCTTTAAGACACAAACCACACTCTTTTTTGAAGACGGGCCTGGTTCGGTCTTAGAGACCGTTGGTTGCGAGTTTCAGCCGCCTTTCGAAACCGGTTATCCGGGCGGAGGCGCCCACGTTATTTTCGTGCTAAGAATCTTCGCATCCACCAACGAGACCGCCTGCGCTACCTGGCACCGGCCAGGCGGATGGCGGCAGGCCAACCGTTCGCGGAATCGTCCATCCTCCCCCGGCACACCGACTGGCGGATAAGCCGGCACATGTCTCTATATTCCCAGGTAAGCGGTCTTGATGTGCGGGTCCTGCAGCAACTTTTCGGCCGTTCCTTCCATGGCAATCCGACCGTGCTCCAGCACGTATCCACGATCGCTCAAACTGAGAGAATTTTTCACGTCCTGTTCCACCAGCAGCACCGTTGTTCCCTGATCCGCAATCTTGCGAACGGTTTCAAATATATTCCTGATCAGAATCGGCGCCAGGCCGAGTGACGGCTCGTCGAGCATCAACAGTTTGGGCCGGGCCATCAACCCCCTGCCGATGGCAACCATCTGCTGCTCTCCACCCGAAAGGGTCATGGCCAACTGTGACTCTCTCTCTTTGAGCCGGGGCAGCAGGCCCAAAACCTCTTGGAGGGTTTTTTCCTTTTGCCGATCGGCGCGGCTGTTGTATGCGCCCACGATCAGGTTGTCCTTAACGGTCATGAGCGTAAAAAGCCGGCGCCCCTCGGGCACCTGCACGATGCCGCGCTCGACAATCTTTTCGGGCGGCTGGTCATGGGTGGGAAAACCTTCGAAAAGGATTTCTCCCCGGGCCGGCGCCATCAAGCCGGAAATGGTTTTGAGCAGGGTCGATTTGCCGGCGCCGTTGCTGCCGATGATGCTGACCACCTCGCCTTCCTCGACTTTAAGGGACAGGTCGAAAACCACCTGCACATCGCCATAAAAGACGTCGATGTTCTTCAGCTCAAGAAACGGCATATTCTTCCCCCAGATAGGCCTTTATCACGTTCTCGTCGGCCGCGACCTGTTGCGGCAATCCCTCGGCGATCTTCTGGCCGAATTGAATAACGACGACCCGGTCGGAAAGGGCCATGATGGCGCGCATGATGTGTTCGATGACAAAGATGGTGACGCCCTGTTCGCGCAACCGACGGATAATGGACACCATATCGTCCACTTCAGACGGCCGCAGGCCGGCCATCACCTCGTCGAGCAGCAGCAGTTTGGGTTCGGTCGCCAGCGCCCGGGCAATTTCCAGTCGTTTACGGTCGGCGATGGTCAAGTTGCCGGCCCGCGTATCCTTGCGATCCTCGAAATTCAGATATTCCAACACCCCTATTGCCTTTTCGCGGGCCTCGCTTGTCTTATCGGTGATGGCGAAAGCCCCCACCATCACGTTGTAGAGGACACTCTTGGAGGCGAAGGGTTTAACGATCTGAAAGGTCCGAGCCAGCCCATACTTGCAGAGGTCCCACGGCTTGCGCCCGCTGATCTCCTCGCTGCGAAAATAGATGTGCCCCTTGGTCGGCGGGAAGACACCCGCGACGCAGTTGAACACCGTCGACTTTCCGGCACCATTGGGACCGATCAACCCCAGGATCTCACCTTCTTCGATATCGAGGTCCAGGCTGTCGACGGCGCGCAACCCGCCAAAATCCTTGGTCAGGTGCTGCACTTCGAGAATCTTCATCTGTTAGGCCTCCATGGCTTTTGACGCGAAAAGCCGTGCCTGCAGCCTTTGATACACCCGGTTCAAGGGTTCCTGAAGACCCCGCGGCTGAAAAAGCATCACCAGGATCAGCACAACCCCGAATATGATCAAGTGCATCCCGGGCAAGGTGTCACCGAAGTAAATCCGTGAAAAATCGCTCACCGGTCGCAACAAGAGGGCCCCGAGCACCGGACCGGCGATCGATCCGCGCCCGCCGATCAGGGCGATAAATGCAATTTCAAAGGACAGGTCCAGCGAGATGATGCTCTTGGGGTGGATATAGAGGGTGAACTGAGCATAAAAGGTACCGGCCAGAGCCGTGAGAAAGGAACTCATCGCCATGGCGATGAGTTTCGCGCGGGCCACGTTGATGCCCAGGGCCATGGCGGCTTCTGGCTCCTCTCCCCCGGCGTTGAGCAGGTAACCGAGCTTGGATCGCGAAATGTACCACGTGAACGCCAGCACACCCGAGAGCATGACCAGGATGATGTAGTAGTAGGGCACCTTGCTGATGAACATGAAACTAAAGAGGCCGGTCTCGAGCGGTGGAATCTGCAGACCGCGGGGACCGTTCAGCACAAACGGGCCCAGTTGATCGATATTTTCCACCATCACGCGCAAGCCTTCGGCGAAGGCGATTGTCGCCAGGGCAAAGTAGGCCCCGCGCATTTTCAAGGTCGGCAATCCGATGATGATGCCGACGATTGTGGCCAGCAATCCACCGACCAGCATGCCGATCCAAGGACTGATGCCGTACTGCAGCCAGAGGACGGTCGAAGTGTAGGCGCCGATACCGATGAAGGCGGCATGCCCCAGAGGCAGAACACCGGCGAAACCACCGACCAGGTTCCAGCTCGTGGTGAGATAGGCATACAACCAGAGCAGGATCAGGATGTGCAGATAGGTGGCACTGTGAACCACCAAGGGCAAGCCAAAAACGACGATAGCAACCCCTGCCAGGGCGATGGTGTTGAATTTTTCTCTCGTCATGCCGTTCGCCTTTTTCTTGGAATATCGGTTTACCAGTCGTATTTCATGCCGAACAACCCGGATGGCTTCACGAACAGGAACAGCAGGAACAAACCGTAAACGATGGCCTCGGTCCAGGTGGCCGTCATGAACTGGGGTGCGACCGACTCGATCAATCCGATGATGATGCCGCCCATGATCGCACCGCCGATGCTGCCCAGCCCGCCCAGGACCACGATGATGAACCCCTTGATGTCGAAAAGCACACCGACGGTGGGAAAAATGTTGTAAAACGGCACCAGTGTGACGGCAGCGATGCCCGCCGTGGCCGTTCCGATTCCGAAAGCCACATTGTAGACCTTGTACTGGTTGATACCCATCAGACTGGCCGCTTCTCTGTCAAGGCTGGTCGCCCGGATCGCCCGCCCCATGCGGGTTTTTTGAAAAAACAGGTAGATGATGGAGGCCGTGAGGATGGCAGTCACAAACCCCCAGAGCTTCGGTACGGAGATCAACATTTGACCGATCTCCAGCATTTTGCCCTGCAGGGGATTGCCCTGTATGCTGCGATACTGGGGACCGAAAATCAGCAGAGTCAGGTTATCCAGCACGTACCACAGGCCGGTTGTGACGATGATGACCGTGATCGGCTCCCGGACGTTCTTTTCAGCCTTGAAGATCGGTTTGATGAGGATGTCCTGCAGGTAGTAACCAAACAGAAACATGACAGGAATGACGAACACCAGCGCCAGATAAGGATGCAGACCGGTCAGCACGACCGTCCAATAGGCCACGTACATTCCGACCATCAGCAGCGACCCATGTGCAAAGTTGATGACTTTAAGCACCCCGAAAATGACGGTCAGTCCCAAAGCGGTCAACCCGTAAATGGACCCCATCAGAATGCCGTTGATGGCATCTTCCAGTATATACATCATGTGGGTCTCCTGCCCTGAGGAAAAATCCGACCGGAAGGCGGAGAGACGTTTTATGTCCGCCTCCCGATCGCCTGTTAAGTTCATCGATTCATACATTCGATAACGAATTTATTTACTCGGGAC
>JBATHN010000205.1:0-2493 GCA_049666885.1 Desulfobacterales bacterium | reverse complement strand
CGTGGCACAGCCGGAGACGATGATGAGAACGATCAGAGCCATCGGAAAAAATATCGATTGGATGCGCTTCTTACAGCCGGCCGGCTGAATTAGCGGGGAGCAGCAGGGGAGCTCAATCGGTTTGCCGACTGTTTTTTTTGTAGGCTTCATATTCTTTCCAAAGTTTGGCTTTAAGCTCCGGGTCGGTTTCTTTCTCGGCGGCTTCCCGCAGTTGCCGGGCGACGATGTCATCGTCGTCTTGACCGGCATACCGATCGCCTCGATCCCGAGAAGTTCCCCCGATACCGGTTTGCGGTTGTTCTGAGGGACCCTTGACGCCCTGTACTTCTCCGGCAGCGGTGTCTTGGGACGCTGCGGTTTCATCGGTCTGGGATTCGGGGGTTTCAGAACGGTCCTGTTCCTGTGTGTCGTCCGAGGTGTACGCGGAATCAGACGTCGATTCGGATTCCAGGTCGATACCCTTTTCCTTCAGGCGCTGCGCGGCGGCAGCGACCTCCTCGGCTAGGTCCCGCATACGCTCTGCGGACTTGGCCCGGATCAGCTCCACTTCCTTCAGAAGCATGGAATCGAAGGCCGCCAGAGAAGTGTCCAGCTCCCGGTCTAAAATGGCCACTTCATCTTCGACCTGCTCCTCCGGTATGTTCGGGTCCATCGTATGTTGGAAGTCAAGGTCGGCATCCTCTGGCAAACACGCTGCCGGACCGGCGTATTTGGCATTCAGGGCCTCCAGCTGAGCCACCGTTTTGCGCTCTTCCGCCACCACGGCCTGTACCTGGTTCAGGTAGGCTTCGTAAGCAGCGACGGTGTCCGGATCGGCTCTCTTGGACTGCTTGAGCGTTTGCATCTCCGCGGCAATGCGGTCTCTGAAGGCCAGGTTCATGCGCAGCTTCTCCCGCGCCTGCTGCAGGTCGTAAGTCAATACATCGGTGGCGCTGCCGAAAAGCGGGCCCGATGGGATGAGCCATACCATCAGGCCGATCACCACCCACCCGATTCTTGCGTTAATTGGCGCGGGCATAGTTTACCGGTAAGCATCTATTGGTTAACTGATTGATTTTACCATTTAAAATTAAACGTAATCCCAAATCTAACGATTCGGTGTCGGGGTGTCAAGCAATAGTCTATCTCAGATTAGCGGGTGGCGAAGAGAAAGGGGGGGTCAAACATAACAGTTGGTTTTTTTTAGCAATGATTCTATGAGGCGGGATTTGGTCTTTGAACTTCAGTTCGAATTTCCCCAATGTCGCCGCGGAGAAAGTCTACAAGTACATCTTTGCTAAGAAGTATTGGGTACGCCTGATCACATACAGAGACTTTACCGCAATTGGTTAAAAAGAATTTGATGAACTTCCCCAAAAGGCCCTAAAAGAGCTGTCTTCTTTGAAGGGATAGGGCTCCGACGTAAGTTCGTCCGTACGTTGGGTGAGGGTGAATTAAAAATGTTTGGTGTACCGGTGATCTGCAGATATCATCAATAATCAAGGTTTGAGCCCAACATTAGAGTTGGGATTATGGATTCGAATGTTGCTCAAGCCTTTCTGCAATCCATATCTTGATCAATGATTGCCGGGGCACACCCAAGCGCCGCGCTTCCTTGTCCAGCCGCTGGATCATCCAGATCGGAAAATCGACGTTAACTCTTTTTTGATCCTGCCCGGGTCTTTTGGCTTTGGTTAGATCCAGGTGCGTCAGTATATTTTCACCGTCATCAAATTTTTTATCAAATTCTTTAACTTTCATATAACTCTATCTCCTCTTTTCGAGACCGACGAACCGATATGATTCTGATGTTTTCGTCTCGAATGGTAAAAATACCCGACCAGACAGTACCGGCAAGGTGGCCGATAATCATAAACCTTGGTTCATCAACGGTTCGGGCCGGAATGACGAGTCGGTTCGGGTCGTCCCATAAAGCCTGACACTCAATAAAATCGATCCCGTGTTTGCTTTTATTGCTTATACTTTTGCGTCGATCGAATTCAAGTATCATGCATCTTAAATATACCTTTATTATACCTTTTGTCAATATTGAAGGTGTAAATTATGTGTATCCAAATAAATCTGTGTTCGGAGATTTAGCTACTTTTATAATATTAAGGCAAGGAAATTAAGGAGGTGAGAATATGATGGCCTTAGCCTGAACCTATTTGATCTCGGCCGGACTGTTTGAAATCGGGTGGCCCGTCGGGTTGAAAATGGCACAGACTCCGGGGAAAACCCTCACCGGTGTCATTTTTTCAGGGATTTGCATGATCATCAGCGGTTATCTGCTTTTCTTGGCCTAACGCCACATTCCCTCGGGGACGGCCTATGCCGTGTGGACCGGCACCGGGGATGCGGGTACCTTTATCGTTGGGATTTTTCTCTACGGCGACCCCGCAGGCGCGATGCGGATTTTTGCGGTGCTGCTCATCATCTCCGGTGTCATTCTTTTGAAACTGGCGCATTGACGCCGGTAAGCCTCCCCATAATTCCAAAAGGGTGGTTCATGCA